>JAYURE010000355.1:0-1807 GCA_043756345.1 Deinococcales bacterium
TGAATCCACTGGGTTGCACGGGTATACTCGTCAGGCTCGAGGCACACAACCTCGGAACACTCAACATCACCGCTCGACAAAGGCTCGAGCTTGGAGGCAACATCATGGGTTTGGGCATTGGAATTGTCGGTTTGCCGAACGTCGGCAAAAGCACTCTTTTTAACGCGATCACCAAGGCGGGCGTTGAGGCCGCGAATTACCCGTTCGCCACGATTGACAAAAACGTCGGCGTGGTTCCATTGCCAGACCATCGGCTCGAGGAACTGTGTCGCGTCTTCACCAAAGGCGACCGGATTCCACCGATCATCCCAACCGCTGTTGAGTTTGTCGATATCGCCGGACTGGTCAAAGGGGCCAGCAAAGGTGAGGGCTTGGGCAATCAATTCCTCGCCAACATCCGCGAGGTCAACGCAATAGCGCATGTCGTGCGTTGCTTCGAGAACAACGACATCATTCACGTCTCGGGAGCCATCGACCCGCTGGATGACATCGAAACGATCAACACCGAACTGGCGTTGTCTGACCTGGCGACGCTCGAGAAGCGCGTGGATCGGTTGCGCAAAAGCGCGAAATCCAACAAAGACGATATCGAACTGCTCGAGATTGTCGAAGCACTGCTTAAACCGCTCTCCGAAGGCATTCCCGCCCGCTTGAGCGGCATCGTAGCGCCCAAAGAACTCAGCCTGATCACCTCCAAACCATTGATTTACGTGACCAACGTGGACGAAGCCAGCCTGAGTGCCGACAACGAATACGTGGCTCGAGTCCGGGCGCTCGCCAAAAAAGAGGGGGCCGAGGTCGTCAAGATCTCCGCGCAAATCGAGGGCGAAATCGCCGACCTTTCCGACGAAGATGCGAAAGTCTTTCTCGAGGAATTGGGCCTGAAAGAATCCGGGCTCGAGCGGCTGGTCAAGGTTGGGTACACGGCGCTGGGCCTGATCACCTTTATTACCAGTGGCGAGAAGGAAGTTCGTGCCTGGACGATCAAGGAGGGCACCAAAGCGCCACAGGCGGCGGGCGTGATCCATTCGGACATCGAACGCGGCTTTATTCGGGCCGAAGTGATCGATTGGGACAAGATGGTCGAGGCCGGAAGCCATGCGACCGCAAAGACCAAAGGTTGGATGCGGACGGAAGGCAAAGAGTACGTGATGAAAGATGGGGATGTGGCGAACTTCTTGTTCAACGTTTAAGAAGTTGCTCGAGCACGTTCTACGTACATTGTCCTGACCTGATCGAGGTGAGCATGAATCGGTGGGAACATTTGTTCTACGGAGGATATGCCGAGCGCAAGAAAATCCTTTCAGGACTGAGGCTCGAGCAAGTCACGGCAGTTCCTTCTGAGCAGTCTCATTCGATTTTCGCAGAGTTGTGGCATACCGTTGTTTGGCAAAAAATTATTGTCACTCGAGATGAAGCTTCGTACAGCAAAACCCCGCAAGAAGACAATCTGTATCCGAACCACGTCCCGGAAAAACTCGAGGAATGGACGGCTTTGGTTGAAGAATTTTTGTTGGGTTTGGAACAAGCCATCGAGTGGACCAGATCACCAGAGCGATTGGATCTCGAGGTGAATCCGGGCGAGACCATGAGGGATATCTTGCCCAGTTTGGCGGTCCACAATGCCTATCACATGGGTAAAATCGTGGCGTTGCAGCAAATCATGGGCATTTGTAAAACGGAATAAGACCCATAGGATGGATATTCGAGTCCGAGCCAGTCCTCACACTCCAATCTCGAAGATTCTCAAACGCTTGTAACCTGTAACTGTGCGAGCGTCGTTCACATCTCGAGGCGCAGTCGCAGT
>JAYURE010000356.1:0-4883 GCA_043756345.1 Deinococcales bacterium
CCTGAACGCTCGAGAACGTAACGTTGATTTTTTCGGACCAATGGAACCTACGGTTTGGTGAAACACACCCTTTACACGTACACTCAGCACCGCAGGCTCGAATTCTGGGCTTGCGGTTTCTGATTGCCGCTGAACGACTCGAGATTGGGATTACCTCTTCGTTCACGCCCCACACGTTGTCCCTGAAGGTATTTATGCACAAAATAGCCATTGTTGGCCGACCCAATGTCGGAAAATCCAGCCTTTTTAACCGTTTGGTTGGCAAACGTGCCGCCGTCGTTGCCGATGAACCCGGCGTGACCCGCGATGTCAAAGAAGAAATGATGCTCTTTGAGAACCATCGCATCCTGATGATGGACACCGGTGGCCTCTGGAGCGGTGACGAGTGGGAGACGAAAATCCTCGAGAAGGCGGAGATGGCGATTCATGACGCGCAGGTGGTTTTGTTCGCCGTGGACGCCCGCAGTGAACTCTCGAGCGCCGATTATGAGATCGCCGATTGGTTGCGTCGCCTCGGCAAACCGGTGATTCTGGTCGCTACAAAGGTCGATGCCACCAAACACGAGGCCGAAATGACCGATTTGTACGCCCTCGGTTTTGGCGATCCGATGCCCTCGAGTGCCGAACATGCCCGTGGTTTGGACGAGATCATGGAACGCGCCCTCGAGATTCTACCGGAGGACACCGAGGATGTCGCGCTGGTCGCGCCGATTCGGGTGGCGCTCGTCGGACGGCCCAACGTCGGCAAGTCGAGCCTGCTGAACGCCATCACCGGGTCTGACCGCGTGATCGTCTCGGAAGTGGCAGGCACGACCCGAGACAGCATCGACATCGAATTCGATTACGCCGGAACGCGCTTCGTGCTGGTGGACACGGCAGGCATTCGCAACCGACCGATTGACAACATCGAACTGTACTCGCAGTTTCGTAGCGAACGGGCGATCAAAACCTCCGACGTGATCCTGCTGGTGATCGATCCATACGAACTCGGCGATCACGAGGTCAAGCTCGCCAATCAAGCCTACGAGTCGGGCCGCCCGGTGATCATCATCGTTAACAAATGGGATCTCGTGCCAGAGGAGGACCTCGAGCGCCGCGAGAAGGATATTAATCACCGCCTGCATCACCTCGAGTTCGCGCCACGGGTGTACACCAGCGCGATCAACGAGTACGGCATTCACGATTTGCTGGCCGAATGCACCAAGCTCTACACGCTCTGGCAGACCCGCGTGCCGACCTCGGACCTCAACCGTTGGATCGAGGTTTGGCAGATGCGTCAGCAAACCCCGAACTTCAAGGGCAAGTCCTTGAAGATGCTGTTCGCAACTCAGGCCGAAACTGCGCCGCCGACCTTCGTGATTTTCTGCAACCGCCAAGATTACGTCACTCGAGCATACGAGAACTTTTTGAAGAACCGAATCCGCGAGGACATCGGACTCGAGGGAATCCCGGTTCGTCTCGTTTGGCGCGAACGCGGCTCGTACAAGAAGGGCGCATCGGTCGGCAAGGAAGAAGAGATTCCATTGGCCGGAGAGCGTGGCGTCAACGTCGAAGCTCGAGCCCAAGCGAAACAGGTTGCGCAATCACCATCGCAACGACGTTCGGAACAGGTCACGCAACAACGCAAGGTTCAAGGCAAACGTGGTGGTAAACGCCGCGTGTAGTAGGGGTTGAGTCAAATCCAAGTGGGATTTTACTCAGTTTCAGGCTTTGCTTTTATCACTTTTTCGGTTTCTATTTTTGATAAACTCTAAAAATGTTCTTTACCATTGGGCATTCAACGCACAGTCTCGAGCATTTTGTTGCCTTGTTGAGTCAATATCAAATTCAAGTGCTTGCGGATGTGCGTTCAGTGCCTGCATCAAGGTTTACACCGCAGTTTAATGGACAGGCGCTTCAGGCATTCTTGCGCAAGCAAGGAATTCGTTATGTTTGGCTTGAGGAATTGGGCGGACGTCCAAAAGAAGCTCGACTCTACGATGAAGAGGGGCATGCAGACTATTCGGCGATGTCGCAATCCCCGGATTTTCTCGCGGGATTAAAGCGTCTCAAGACAGGAATTGCTCAGTATCGTGTCGCAGCATTGTGCAGTGAAGAAAACCCTAACGAATGCCATCGACGCCTACTCGTTGTGAAAACCCTATGCTTATCCGATCCAATGTTTGCCTCGGATGTGAGTCATATACGGGGTAGTGGCCGTTTGATGACAGAACTCGAGTTGCAAGTCATGGAGTCCGACAACCAGGAGAACTGGTTTGGGGAGGGGGTACGATGGAGATCTCCAAAGCCTATTCGATTGGTTTCACCGGCTCGAACGCAGAGCGTTTTTTCGGACGGCTAAGGCAACACGGTATTCGGTGTTTACTGGATGTACGGATCAACAACACGTCCCAGTTGTCGGGGTTTGCTAAGCGGCAAGATCTTGAATTCTTTTTGCACGAAATTTTACAGGCCGAATATCGGCATGTACCTGAGCTTGCGCCCACTGAAGTATTGCTCAAGGCATACCGAAATCGAGAAATAAGATGGCCAGAGTATGAAACACGGTTTATTGAACTCTTGAGACAAAGACAAGTCGAAAAACAGTTTTCACCATCGGATTTCGAGACGCCAACAGTGTTGCTGTGTAGTGAACCAACCCCGTTACAGTGTCATCGTCGTCTCGTACTTGACTACTTTGCACGTTCTTGGGGTGGCTTGGAGGTGTTGCACTTGTGAAAGTCCTGATCAGTCATCTAACCAGAATGGCCCATCCAAGAATTTGTGTTGCTGGAATCGAAGTTGAAACAGGAATCCATATTCGACCCATCGTTGGTAAGCAAGACACCCTTGAGCACAGCATGGTCGGTCAACATCAACTTTTCCGTTTGGGTCGAGTGATTGACCTGGGTTGGTTCATTCAGCGTGGACAACCGCCAGAAATTGAGGATGTGTTTTTTAAGCCGGGTAATGCTGTGCCAGTTCAGGACCTTTTGGCGAACGAATTTTGGCAGCGCCTCGAAGAAGTCGCGGAATCATCACTTGAAGCGATCTTCGGTAGTGAGTTGCAACCTGTTGGACGAACTTTAGCCCTTGCCCAAGGCACGGGCCGTGCTTCATTGGGTGAATTGCGTTCCAAAAAGGTCAGTCTTGAATTGAAGCATTCAGATGACGGGCCGAAGCTACGAGCCAGATTTGAGTGTCCTGGTTTTGCAATTGCGCCCAGTGTTCCTGTAACGGATTTACGGTTTTTTACCGAGTTGAATGGTTCTTATACTGTGCATACAGATCTTGTTCATCGCATCAACGGTCGGTTGGAATCTGAAGGCCACGTGATTCTGAGCGTTGGTTTGAGCCGTGCCTGGTCTGCAAGCTCGGAAGGTGAATCCATGCATTGGTTGCAAATTAACGGAATCCATCTTGAGAGCGATCCGCTCTGGCAGTAGTAAACTGCTGCATGAGGCGAGGGCATTCCAATATTAGTGCGTTCTCTGGATGCTCATGCACATAGGAGATCAACAATTGGGTCATGTTTGACCGTTGAGAATACCGTCGATCAAACTCAACTCTTCAATAGAAAACTCGAGTTTGTTCAACGCCCCAACCGCATCATCAATTTGTGCTGGACGGCTCGCACCAATCAACGCGGTCGTGACTTCCGGGTGACGCAAAACCCAGGCGAGCGCCATTTGTGCCAAGCTTTGACCTCGAGAAAGTGCCAGATCGTTCAGCTTGCGGGTCTTCTCGAGTGTGGCATCGGTCAGGTTGTCGGGTCGCAAGAACTTGTACCCATCGGTCTTTCCGGCCCGGGAATCCTCAGGAATGCCTTTCAAGTATTTGTCCGTCAGCAAGCCCTGTGCGAGCGGCGAGAACGGAATGCAGCCGATGCCCTCGTCACGCAAAACCTCGAGCAACTCGGTTTCGATCCAACGATTGAACATGTTAAAGACCGGCTGGTGAATCAGGCAGGGCGTGCCCAAGGATTTCAGAATTTTAGACGCCTCGAGCGTGTCTTTCGCCGAGTAATTCGAGATTCCCACATACAACGCTTTGCCGCTGCGAACGATTGAATCGAGCGCCCCCATCGTCTCCTCGAGCGGCGTTTCTGGATCGGGCCGATGCGAGTAAAAAATATCGACGTACTCGAGCCCCATGCGTTTCAGGCTTTGGTCGCAACTGGCAATCAAGTGTTTACGGGTGCCCCATTCGCCGTGAGGTCCGGGCCACATGTCGTACCCGGCCTTGCTCGAGATGATCAACTCGTCACGGTACGGTCTGAAATCTTGGGCCAGAATCCGACCGAAGTTTTCTTCGGCACTGCCCGGAGGCGGGCCGTAATTGTTGGCCAGATCGAAATGGATCACGCCCAAATCGAATGCTCGCCGCAACGTGGCGCGTTGCGTCTCGAGCCGGTCCACGCCGCCGAAATTGTGCCACAGTCCGAGCGAAATTCTCGAGAGTTTCAGGCCGTTCTTGCCCGAGCGCTTGTAGTGCATGGTCTCGTATCGGTTGGCTGCTGCGATGTACATGCCAGCAGGTTGACACGATCCGCTAGCCAACGCAAATGTTCGAGTTTGGTTCGCAAGCATAGTCACGGTTACAATCGCGCATGTCAGAACCCAAACGCATCGTCAGCGTCTCGCTCGGCTCGAGCAAACGCAACGCATCGGCGCAATACGATGTGCTTGATCAAACTTTCTTGATTGAACGGATTGGCACGGATGGCAGCATGAAAAAGATGGCCGAACTGTTTCGCAGTTTGGATGGCAAAGTCGATGCGTTCGGGCTCGGCGGGACCGATTTGTACTTCAAATCGGGTGACAAAACCTTCAGCTTCCGCGACATCAAAGCCCTCGTGACTGACAACGTGAAATCGACTCCAGTCTTGGACGGTTCTGGTCTGA
>JAYURE010000357.1:0-1806 GCA_043756345.1 Deinococcales bacterium
GATCACCACACCCAACCTGGGTTCCGAAGGCCATCGGCGTTACGGCGGGGATTGGTTGCATCTGGATTCGCCACGCCATCTGGTGTTGTTCACACTCAATTCGCTCGAGGCTTTGATTCGTCGTGTCGGATTTGATCTGCTGCCACGGGTGCAACAACCGATTCTGGCCACGGACTTGTTCATGCTCTCACAGGCGATCACGCAAGGTCGAGGCTCCTGGGAAATGAATGATTTGTCCGTGCGTGACGCCTTCGATTCCGTCATGGCTGACCTGCGATCATTGCGCCACCCCGGAAATGCTGAGGAAAGCATCGTCATCGCCCGCAAACCCTTGTGACCTGCCCAACTGACCTGCCCAACTGACCTGATGGCTCGAGTCAAACAAAAAAGACGCCCAAACGGACGCCTTTTCGCAATCACTCGAGATTATTAGGCTGGATTACTTGGCGACAATGACCATGCCGTCAGGCAATTTGCGCATGGCGCGGGCCGAAAGCCAAACGCTTTTGCGTTCGCCATTGACCAAAACCGTCTTCTTTTGCAGATTCGCGTACTTACGGACCTTGGAGATGCCAGTCGTCTTCTTACCAACGCCACCATCTTTTTTGGCCTTACCGCGACGGCTGACGGTGTTGATAACGATGCTGTTTTTTCCGGTGATCGAGCAAGTCTTAGCCATGATGGTTCTCCTCGAGGCCCAAGCAATGCCTGGAGGCCAAATGTGAATGAATAGCCCTGACGGGCAGCCGTGAAAGCTTAGCACAAGAACGCGATGCCGCCAAGTGCAGAAATGAGAGGATTCCGGTCATTTTGGACGAACATCGGAGGCCGATCCGGGTTCATGATTCGGCAAGCAATTTTGAGACGCGCTCCAACGCCACCGCGCTGGCCTGCGCAATCTCGAGGCGCAAACGGTCCATGCTGGCTTCGTGATCGGCTTTGACGTTGGCGAATGCGGATTTCATTAATTCCTGCAATTGCTCGTCTGTGGGTTCAAAGTCGGGATCAGCGAGGTTGTGTTCGTTCATGGATTCAATGTAGCAGGTTCGACCATGCGTTCAATGGAGCCGATCTGTGCGGTTGCACCATGCACCATCACATCCGGGTGAAGAAACACTGCCTTGTGCTACCCTGAATCCATGAACCAAACGAACACCCGTGACACCGTGCTCGAGGCGTTGAAAGCCTTGCCAGAAGATGCCACGTTGGATCAAATCATTGAACGTTTGGTGTTCATGGCAAAACTCGAGGAAGGTTTACAGCAGTCTGAAGCTCGAGCGTTGATTTCGCACGAAGACATCGTTAAACGTTTTGTGCAATGACCCCAATCTACTGGACTTCACGAGCCGATGCTGACCTGATGGCCTTGCACAACTTCGCTGCCAGAAATTCTGAGGCGTATGCTTCGTTGTTGGTGCAACGCATTTTGCAGTCTGTGAAACGGCTCGAGGATTTTCCGTTGTCTGGTCGGAGCGTGCCAGAATTTGCCCGTGCAGACATCCGTGAATTGATCGTTGCGCCGTACAGGATTGTGTACCGGATACTCGAGACGGAAGTGCATGTTTTGATTGTGCAACACGGTGCGAGGCAGCTTCCTGACGTGTTGCCACTGTGAACAGTCTTCGAGCGTGAACGTGCAGGCTCGAGTGATCGCTTCAAACGGCGAGAGAAAATTAGATTTACCGTTGTGGCGTTTTTCGATATGCAAAGTACTTGATTAGCGTTGCGCGTAAGCTGCCGCCAGCGCATCAAATCCACTCGAACCGGATAACTTCGCCGACTCAATCACGCTCTTATAAGCCATCA
>JAYURE010000358.1:0-1805 GCA_043756345.1 Deinococcales bacterium
CGCCGTGACCAAAGCGGCGCTCGAGGATAAATTGAGCATCGCCGCACCGGTACATTTTTTCATTTCCAATTTTGAGGAGGTCGGACACGGCGCCGCGGCGGGCATTCCCAGCGAGATTGCCGAACTCGTCACGCTCGACATGGCCGCCGTCGGTGAAGGACAAAACTCGAGCGAGCACCACTGTTCAATCTGCCTGAAAGACTCGAGCGGACCCTATGATTTTGAACTCTCGAACCGCTTGCGAATGCTGGCAAGTAAAGCCAAACTCGAGTTACGCCCCGACACGTACCGCTATTACTCGAGCGATGGTTCGGCAGCACTGCGGGCCGGACTCGAGGCTCGGGTCGCCTTGATTGGACCGGGTGTCGATGCCAGCCACAGTTACGAACGCACCCACACCGACGCGCTCGAGGCGACCGCGAGGTTGGTGCTTGAATACATCACGCATTGAGGTGAGCATCGAACGGGTATCACAATTCGAGCCGAACGAATTGGATGGACTCGTGATTCGGTCGCTCGAGGAAGGATTCAAATTCGTTCAGCGTTTGCGTGACGAATATGAGTCAGGTGTCAAGCGGTTTGATCAACCCGGCGAGGCACTATTGCTGGCTCGAGACGCACAAATTGTGACTGCTGTGATCGGCTTGAACCTCGATCCCGAAGGTCAACCCGAAGTGATGCGATTGCGGCGTTTCTATGTGCTTCCCGAACATCGTGGTCACGGTCTCGGACAAAAGATGCTGCTCGAGGTGATCGAACTGGCTCGAAAAGCAAATGCGAAATTTCTCGAGCTACACACCGATAATCGGCACGCCGCACGCTTTTACGAACGCAACGGATTTCAAGCACTGAAATCGAGCAATCCCACGCATCGACTTGCACTTTGAACAGTCTGACTCGCGGCGGGTAGACTCAAGCGTGCTCAATATCGTCCTCTACCAACCCGAGATTCCACAAAACACCGGAGCCATCGCCCGCACCTGCGCGATGCTGACCGCCAGACTCCACTTGATTCGACCATTCGGATTTCAAATCGGTGACAAGCGCGTGCGCCGTGCCAGCATGGATTACCTCGAAGATGCCGAACTGATCGAACACGCCAGCTTCGAAGCGTTCGAGGCGTCACTGAAGGGCGAATCTCGAGTCTGGACGCTCTCGGACAAAGGCTCGCAAAATTACACGCAAGTCGAATACGGCAAAGACGATTATTTGGTGTTCGGACGCGAATCGGATGGCATGCCCGACGAGATCCTCTTCAAGTATCCGTGCATTCACATCCCCATGCCCGGCACTGAAAAAGGACCCCGAGACGATCACCGATTTCACAGTCTGAACCTGTCCGTCTGCGTTGGCATTGTTGGCTTTGAGGCAGCGCGACAAGTGACAAAAAATTGGACCGCGGATCTCGAGTAAATCTGCAACTGCACAATCTTGAATGCTCGAACCAAGAGAACCTAGCAAAATATACAAGCGTTGATCGGCGTTTGGCTCGAGCCTCACGACTTGGTTGGCTTTTCAAAAGCAGACGCGATCAATAGCCGATGTGATTCGCCTCACAGATTTTGTTCTTCAGGGCTTCACAAATTATCATTTCACGAAGCGCGTTCTTATCGTCGTTCACGGACTGAATTTGATTTGTGTCGTCACGAAAATTCTTCACCAAAATTGCACGACACATGGGCGGAGGCTTCACTGGCAGGCTGCATTCTTTGTTTATCGAAGCGCACCAGATTGGTTCGCTCGAAACTCAAGGAGGAACCACCATGAAGAACTTGAAATCACTCGGAATCGTTGCTGCACTCGCC
>JAYURE010000359.1:0-1802 GCA_043756345.1 Deinococcales bacterium
CACCTCGAGCGTCTTTGAGTTGAAGCACACGCTGCTGGCCGCCCGCCGCTTGGCGAGCGGTGCTCGAGAGAGCGTCGCGCAATTCTCGAGGTTTTTGCCCGCCGAGGCGCAGATGTACACGCGAGATGTGGTCGATCATCTGGCCCGCGTCTACGAAGGTTTGGACAGCGAACGTGACGCGCTTTCAACCCTGTTGGACGTGCATTTGACGGTCCAAAGCAACCGCATGAACGAGGTCATGAAAACCCTGACGACCGTTTCGACCATTTTCTTGCCATTGACTTTTTTGGCAGGCGTTTGGGGCATGAATTTCAAATTCATGCCAGAACTCGAGTCACCTTGGGGTTATTTGATGGCCTGGGGTGTGTTCGCGGCGGTTGGGTTGTTGCTGGCAATGATTTTCAAACGCCGGGGCTGGTGGTGAACGGCGAGACTGGACTGTGAGACTGGACTGCGAGACTGGACTGCGAGACTGGACTGTGAGACTGGACTGTGAGACTGGGCTGTGAGTCATGAATCTCAAGTTTGAACCGCAGATCATGCACTTCAAATCCAGACATGGTTTTATCCGAAGCGAATCGACAGCGAGCCGAACGGCAACGTCGCAGACCATTCCTTTCGGTGAGGACTTGATGATAAGCTCAATTGTGCTTAAGGTGCTCGAGGTGCATGAGGTGAAGGTAACAGTTTTAAACCACATCTGGACGGGCGAGGCGCAATTTTGATCCTCGCACTTGCCGATTTGCATGGACGGGCCGACCTGCTCGAGGGCGTGCTGGCCAAAACGCCAATCGACACGCAATTCGTGTTTCTGGGTGACGCCATTGACCGTGGTCGTCGCAACCGTGACACGATCAAGCTCCTGACCAAACTCGCCGATGAGGGCCGCATGGTCCTCTTAAAAGGCAACCACGAAGCGATGTACGAGGACGTGGACGCGACCTATGACCGCTTTCAACTCGAGTTAAAAGAGGACATGAAAAAAATCCGTCGTCTCGATGCGCTCGAGGCGTTGCAAAACTGGATCATGAACGGTGGTGACACCGTGATCCTCGAGTATGGCGGTTGGGATTCTGGTGGGCTCGAGGATGCGTTCGGACCGTGGGGACTGCCGCCCGAGTTGCTGGCCTACGCCGCCCGTTGCAAGTTTGAACATGCCGTTAATGGGATTTTGTGTGCGCACGCTGCGCCACCGGTGCAACTCAAAGGCACACGTGGCATCGAAGAAACCATGGTCTGGGCACGCCCCGAAGACGGTCCATTTCCGTTGCCCGAAGGCTACCGCCTGAGCCTGCACGGTCACACGCCATTGCAGGCCCCAACCCGTTTGGGTCAAAACGTTTTCGTCGATTTGGGCGCGGTTTGGACCGGAATGCTCTGCGCGTATGACCTCGAGACGGACAAGATTACGGTGTTTAAAGGCAAAGGGCTGGTGCCATTGGCCAACCTGCCAGAATTGCCGGTGATTGGTGGCGTCACACCGGTCAAGCTCGAGTACAGCGTTGTCGAGTTGTAACGGCAAAGTGGAAAGTGGAAGCGCGAACTGACCGTGAGCGACCAAAGCCTGAAGCGATCCTGCCCGCAAGGTGCATGGTTAGGATCAAGAAGGTGCTGCTTCAGGGTCAAGACAGGTGCTGTCTTGTGAGCAAGAAAGTAAAATCTTCAGGCTTGAGCGTTGAGTTCATGCTCGTTGATTTCATGCTTAGGACTTGGGATGAAATAACTTCCCGATTTCCAAACCAACAACTTGCAGTACAACAAAGTTTCTCGAGATCAAACCCGGAAGTTGTTTCATCCCGGAT
>JAYURE010000360.1:0-4871 GCA_043756345.1 Deinococcales bacterium
CGTGACCTCTGGCCAGGATTCGGCACGTTGCACCAGAACGCCACGCTCTGCGATCACCGGCTCGAGTTCCCCGATGACCCGTTCGACGGCCTCATTGAGGTTCACCCGCACTGGATCTTCAGGCATGCGTCCGGCCCGCGAGAGGTGCAGCAGGTCACGGATCAACTGGTCCATGCGGCGCACACCGGTCTCGATGCCTTCGACCAGCCAATTGACATCTTCGGATTGGTTCGCGGCAATCGCGGTGGTCAGCAGCCCGCCGGTCATCGCCAGCTTGTGCAATGGAGCCCGCAAATCGTGCGAGACGGTGTACACAAACGCCTCGAGTTCTTCTTTGTGCAACTCGAGTTCACGGGTGCGTTCCTGCACGCGACGCTCTAAAATTTCGGCCTGATCTCGTTGAGCATCGTAGAGCCGGGCACGGTCGAGCGCTTGTGCGATCAGGCTGGCGATGGTGGTCATGAATTCGATACGCTCTGGTCCGAAGACGGTCGGTTGATCAAAATGTAAATTCATGACGCCGATGGGTCGTGCCTCGCTGATCAATGGCAGGATCGCACTGGCCTGAACAGAGGTTCGCCGCAACTCATCAATCATTCTTGGGTAGTCATGCTCTAAGGCCTGACGCGACTCAAACAGGATTGGCACGGCCCGTCGAAGGCAATCACAACTCGGGCTTTGCTCCTCGAGATTGATCTGAAGATTTCGTCGCCTGACCAGGGTTTCTATCGCGCCAAATCCACCGCTTTGATCCAGAGCCCTGATGTGCTTCCCGTCGGGTTCAACCATGCCGAGGATGCCAGATTGTGCGTTCAGGAACGGCACGACCTCGCGTACAAAAATATCAGTGACGTCCGATATCGTCAGGGCCGTGGCCAGCATCGCCGTGATCGCCTGAACCCGCGCCAAACGTGCGTGAGCCGCCTCGAGTTCGTCACGCATTTTGCGGCCCTCGTCGATGTCGGTGTTCGTGCCGACCCAGGCGATGACCTTGTCGCCAACAAAAGTTGGAGCGCTACGAATTCGGAACCAACGGTAAACGCCGTTGCGTCCACGCATTCGCGCATCGACACTGAAGGCGCGGCTGAACAACCTCGCGGTCGCACCGCTCGAGATCACCAACTCGAGGTCGTCCGGGTGGATTGTGGACGCACCACTGTCCTTGAGCGCCTCGTGCTTTCCGAGACCGGTGTACTCGTACCAACGCCGGTTGAAGTAGACGATGATCGGACTGTCCGGCGGTGAGATCCAGACGTGATGCGGCATGGCTTCAAGTGCGCTCTGTTGTTCTAAAAGCAAGTCGTGCAAAAACCCCTTTCCTTCAACGACGGAGGGCAGTTTGACCGGGGATTGTGATTTTGTCATGAATGCCATCCTTAAATTCTGACGTGCTGCATGAAAGACTCGAGAAATAAACCTTGCATCGTTCGGGCTTGACGAACGCTAACTTCCCCGCTCTTTTGAGTTACTTATGGCAAATCACTTTGAATTTCATCGCCGAGGCAACGCCCGAGATTTCTGCTACTGCTGGTTCTTTTGAACTCATCTTGGGCTCGAGACACAGAAGACGAAACTTCCGTATAGGCTACGTTGAGGCAGTGATTAAGTTCGTTTCAATCTCGAGAAACGCACCGTGATTCACAAAACTTTCTCGCACAATTTCAAACACCTCGGGCCTCGAGTTGGCGGGTGCAGCGGTGTACCAAATCCAGAAGTTGTGTTGGGCTGAACGGTTTGACCAGGTAATTGTTCGCCCCAACCCCGAAGCCCTCTTCGAGATCGTTCTGTTGCCCTCGAGCGGTCAGTAAGATGATTTGTGCGTGTTGCAGTTCCGGTTCTTGACGCATCGTGGCGCAGACTTGATAGCCGTTGAGTTCACCGGGCATCATTACGTCCAGCAGCACCAAGTCGGGTTTGACGGCTCGCGCCTGATCGAGCGCCTGCAATCCATCGCTGGCCTCGAACAGTTCAAAGTTCGACGGTGAGAGGGTCAGGCGCACGAGTTTGCGCAGGTCTGGTTGGTCATCGACGATCAAGATTTTGGCGTTCATGGGGGGTCCTTTCGGAGTTGCGTGTGAGATTCGAGAGGGTGTGACTCGAAAGGGTGTGACTCAGTGGCTCGAGGTTTCGAGCATCGCCGTCGTGGTCCGAGACGGATTCGGGTGAGGAGTTGATGCACTGAATGGTTGCGGTTTGGATCGCGGGAACCACAGCGTCACCGTGGTGCCGCGAGCGAGTTCACTCTCGAGTTCGACCGTCCCGCCGAGCAGTTCGACAATCTCTTTGACCAGTGACAATCCCAGTCCGGTGCCCGGCGTTTTACCGGAGGTGTCGGCGCGAAAGAACCGTTCGAAGGCGCGGCCCGATTCGTGCGGCAACATGCCGATGCCGTGGTCTTGAACGCGCACGCCGATGCGTCCGGCCTTGGTTGAATCCGTGACGAAGCCAACCTTGACCGGGCCATGATCGGCGTACTTGAAGGCGTTTGAGATCACGTTGCCGAGCGCCTGCTGAAACTTCTCAGCGTCGAGTGGCACGGCGGGCACGACCGGCAGGTCGAGTTCGAGCCGATGGCGTTGATCGACCGGCACGAAGACCTCGAGCGTTGAGCACACCAACGGCCCGAGGTCATGCTCGAAGATTTGAAAGTCTTTCCCGGCCCGCGCCTCGATCCGGGCCAAGTCGAGCAGTTCGTTGAGCAGGTTCACCAGCCGCCCGGCCTGACGGTGAATCGTTTCGGTCAAATCCAAGCGCACGGTCTCGTCAAAATTCCGTTTCAACAGCAATTCCGAGAAACCGTAAATGCTGGCCATCGGCGTGCGCAACTCGTGCGCGGCGGTGGACAAAAATTCGCTCTTCATGCGGCTGACTTCGGTTTCGTGGGTGATATCACGGAAGTACATCACGCGACCCACCTCGAGCCCCGCAGCGTCGCGCATCGCCCGTGTGGTGCGTTTGAGAATGCGCGGGTTCGGACGCACGATTTGCAACACGTCAGCATGTTGTTCGCTCGCCTCACGTGCGCTCGAGAAGCGTTCGTTCGGATCGGCCAGCCATTGCAGAATGATGTCGAAGTGCACGTCGGTCGCCCCGACCAACGCCTCGCGCTCGAGGCCGGTCATCTCGAGCAGCGCCGGGTTGACATCGGTGATGTACCCATCGTGGTTCATGATCAAAAATCCGTCTGGGCTGACCTTGATCACGGCGTTCAACTGTTCGGTGCGTTCGCGCAGTTGGCATTCGGATTCGATCCGTTCAAGTTCGTGCCCCAGCCATTGGCCGATCAGTTTGAGGAATTCCTCGTCGTAACGGTTCAACAAAATCGGCTGGTCACAACACTCACTTCGCCTCGAGAAACTCAGGCAACCGAACAGGCGTCCCTGAACTTGGACCGGCACGGCGATGTGATCGTGACTGAGCATGGGCCGCCCCTGATGCAACACCGACCGTGCCAACTCTATTTCCAGACTGCCAACGGCAGAACCGTCCTGCGCCAACCAATGCACCACCTCGAGCGTGACCTGACGGTTCTCGAATCCAGATGGTGCACGGTTTGATTCGCTTGCTGATTCGTCTTCGAGTGCATGTCGAGCGTCGTAGAGCGCCTCGACGAGCAGACCCGTCTCGAGCCCGAAGGCTTCCATCCCCAGCCGCAACAGTGCCTGAATCCGTCGTTCCGGATCGAGCGCGTGCGCCGAGGCGATCTCGTAGAGTTGACGCAGGCGCGTCTCGTTGCGTTTGGATTCGGTCAGGTCGGTGAGCACGGCAATCGTGCCGGTCATGAGCCCATCTTCAAAGCGTGGCACGCCCGTCACAAGTGTAGGAGTGTAGGTTCCGTCGCGGCGACGCAGGTGATATTCACGCCTGGTGATCCGTCCGGCCCCTCGTTCGTTGCGCCCCTGCGCCATCGCCGCGTGCTCCTCGTTTGGGACAAGCTCAAACGGTGAACGTCCAATCAGGTCCTCCGGGTCCAGGTCGAGCAGTCGCGCATATGCGGGATTGACGTACTCGAACATGCCAGCCGCGTTCGTGACCGATAAGCCCTGCCCCATGGTGTTCAAAACCAGGACACCGAAATCTCGTTCGCGCTGCAACACCGTTTCGGTCTGACGCAATGCCGCCGCCACCTGCTCGAGCGCGGCCCGGTCGCGTTCGGCCTGAAGCGCTCGGACCGACGCGATCCTCAGGGCGCGGGCATACTGCCAAACCGCGAGCGAGACGGTCAGCGCCAGCAGCAGCATCAGGGCGCACAGCGAGATGGTCAGGATGCGAAGCGTCACCAGCAGGTGATCTCGGGTTCGGTTGATGCCCTCGAGCACGCCACGAAAACCCGAATGCGTCTGATTTGAGATTTGCTCGAATTCCGATTTGTTGGCATTGAGCAGGCGTTCAAGGCTGAGCGTTTCGATTCTGTTCAGTGCCAGGGTCAGCGCCCTACGGCTGTCTGGTTGCAGGGTTTCGTCTTGGGTCTCGTTGCGAACCTGTAAGGCTTTGGCCTGCAAGACCTCGAGTTCGTGACGTACCCTCGTCGTTGGTTCGTGTTCGGTCAGGACCAATTCGAGCACCTCGATCTGCGCTTGAAATTCGGTCAGGGTGATGCTGATCAGTTGCTTACCGGTGAAACTCAAGGCCGATTGCAAGTTACTGATCGCACCGATGAAGACGGCAACCGTCAGGACGAACAGCACCACCAGTGCAATCAGGGTTTTGGTGAGCGGGTTGGTCCGGGTTCGAGGACTCATGGAAAGTTGATGGTCGGGTGAGCCCAGCCCGAGACCATAAGTGCTAGTGCCGTGCGGTCTAAGTTCTTCACCTGTTTCCGCTTCGCTCCAACCGGTTACGAACTCGTCCGACACGTCACTTTTGGCCAC
>JAYURE010000361.1:0-14538 GCA_043756345.1 Deinococcales bacterium
CAAGTTCACGCCGATGTCGGCGAGCTTGACGATTTTGAGTTGCGAGAACGGGTAGCCCAAACCGATGATCTGGTTGACCTCGTTGTAGGTCATGGCAGACACCGCATCGACTTTATCCGGGAAGACCACGGACGGATCGAACGGGAAGGTCACGGCCTGCACGTCCGGGCTGGCGACGCTGGAATCGAGGCTCGAGGTCAGGCCAGCAGCTTTGAGGGCCGCAATCGCCGGGTACTCGTTGCCGGAGGGCCAGACGCCGATGCGCTTGCCTTTGAGGTCTGCAATCTTGTTGATGCCGGATTTCTTAAGCATGACCAGCGTGAAACCGGACTTCTGGAAAATCTGTGCGATGTGAACCACAGGAGCGCCCTTGGAACGCGCCGTCAAGAGGTCCGCAATCCAGGTCGTGCCGAAATCGGCAGCGCCGGTCTGAACCACCTGAATCGGGCTTTGATCGCCCGCTGGCAACAAGGTCACGTCCAAGCCTTCGGCCTTGAAGTAACCCTTTTCTTTGGCAACCATGAAGCCCGCGAATTGAGCCTGCGGGAACCACTTCAGTTGCAATTTGACCTCAACCATCTTGTCCTGAGCTTGCGTGCCCGAGACAGCCAGAATTGTTGCGGCGGAAGCGGCGGCCAGTGCGATGAAACGTTTTTTCATATTGCCCTCCGAGGCACATCTTAACTCGAGACTGGAGAAACGGGGAAAAGATGAAGGGACAAAGGGTGCAGCCGCAGATTGGGATAAGGACCGGAAGTAGAAAGTGGAAAGTCCAAGCGCGAACAGCCCGTAAGGTGCTGTCTTGTGAGCAAGAAAGTGGAAAGAAGAAACTCGAGCGTCAAGCATTTTCCACCTTCCACTACCCGGCGAGATTCATGGTTTGAGTGTTGTTGTGACCACCATCCAAGTCAGGTTTGGTCCTTCAAAGCCGGGTCCAGACACGGCAATGAAGGCCACCAGACTCGAGCCTTTGAGGAAAACGCTGTGCAGTTCGTAATTGTAGGCGCAACTTCGAGATTCGGGCAGTGTCGTGTCGCGTTGCAAGCTGCGGCTGGTGTTGCCAGAGAACAACCTGACCTCGAGCAGTTTTCGTGTTACATCGCATTCTGGAATTTCTGGCAGGTCTCTGGTTGTCACCTCGAGCGAGTACCTGCGGCCCAGTGCATCGAATTCAAAATCTGTTTTTGCTGGTGTGGCCCCGCCACCGTTCACAGAATTTCCGAGCAAGAATCGGCCCTGATCGCCCGGTTTGATACCGTATTTTTTCAGGATTGTGCCCGCCTCGAGCAGCACTTTGGTTCGGGCCTGATTTTCTGTTGCACCTGGATTCTCAAGGCTGGTTGTTTTCTGGTAGACCAGCGTGTTGCGGGCCACTTCGATGACGCTCAGGATGCTGTACGGAAAGCCGGAACCGTCACCGGTGGCGGTCTGTTGAAACGCAACATACGCGCCACTGCCAGAGAATCCGGTCAGGGTCAACAGGGTCGCGTCGCCCGCTCGAGCCAGCCCGAGCAGCAGGATCGGAATGATCAGCCAGAGTTTTTTCACACGCCCATCATGCCGAAGTTGCGTGAGTCACAACTGTTGCTTTGCCCTTTGAACTTTTATCCGGTTTTTACAGTTTGGTTCGTTTGATCGGTTTGGGTTCAACGAACACGCCCAAGCCGTAAGCGATGCGGCGGCCCGGATGAATCAAGACTTCACGGCGGAACGCCATACCCACGCTCGAGCCACCATCGAGCGCAATCGCATCTTTTGCCCCGAGCGCATCCATGACTTTCGCCAGGTCAAACAGGTTCAGGCGGGCCGTGGTTGAGATGAAAAAGAACTGCCGGTTGTTGACCACGCCGACGGCGCTGCGTGGCGCTTTGCTCCAAACGCTCGGATCGCGGTATCCTTCGCGGCGCGGTGCGATGACGACATTGCCTTTTTGCAGCACGAACGGTCCGCCCGCAAGTGCCGTTTCGTAGCCACGCCACGTGGCGGCGCTGATGCTCGAGTGCGTGCGAATCACCACCCGGTTGTCCGGTGTGATAGCGAAAACGCTGCGCAGGCGTCCGGTGGAAATGTGCTTACCGTTGACCACCAAATCTCCGGCGATGCTGAAGGTGCGCGGATGAAAGTAGCCACCGTTGATCACGGCGACCGCGTTCGAGCCGTTGACCAAGGTTTTGAAGGCCGCACCACCGCGCCCAATTCCGGCCATCGGTGAGATGACTTTGAGCTTGACGCGAGGATCGCCCAAGTTCACGCGAATGACCCGCACGTTGATGCCCGCCACACGGCGCGTCTCGAGGGTGATGCTGGTGGTTGGTGCAGGAAGCGGTCCGGGTCTGGAGCTTGGCATCACACCGAGGCGCAAGAATGATCGTTTGACGGTCCCTCGAGGTTTGATGGTTGAGGCTTTGGGCTTGACGGCTGGTTTGGCAACTGGTTTTTTGGTTGCTGGTTTTTTAACAACTGGCTTTTTTACCACCGGCTTTTTCACTACCGGCTTTTTCACTACCGGTTTTTTAACGGCTGGTTTTTTAACGGCTGGTTTCGTCACAGGTTTCGCGGGGGCTTGAACGACGGGTTTGCTCACCGGTTGCGGGGCGATCACCGGCGTTGGCACTGGGCTCGAAGGTTCTGGAGCGATTGCCGGTTCATCCTGATGCACTGGGGCCGGATCAACTACAGGGTTCGAGGGTGTGACAGGTTCAGGAGTTGGTTCTGCCGCTGGTACTTCTGTCAGGGGTGGGCTCGAGGGTTCGGCTGGAGTACTCGGGGCGGTCGGTGCGGTTGGTTCGGGGATTTCACGCGGTTCGGCGAAAGCGCGGTTCAGGCTTGGACCAAAAGACAGGGCAACGAGCAAGGGAATCACTAGAAGACGAAATGAAAGCACGGGGTGGTTCCTCCGGTCAGAACTGGGCGCAAATCTTGGAATAAAAAAGATGCTAGGACGACGTTTCACACAAGAAACTTACGAAATTAAGGTTTTGAGCCAAGCGGCAAGTGCGACGGCACTCGAGGGATTCGTGGCGAGCGCCACATCATGCACGTCACAGATGCGCACGAGGGCGCTGACATCGGGTTCGTGCGGTTGGGCGGTCAGTGGATCACGGAAGAAAAACACGGCCAGCACGTGACCTTCGGCGACTTGCGCCCCGATTTGTTGATCGCCACCCAACGGTCCTGAAAGCATGCGCGTAATCTCGAGGCCGGTGAATTCTGAGAGGATCGAACCGGTGGTGCCGGTGGCGATCAAGGGAAAATGGCGAAGGATGTCGCGGTGATCGAGCGTGAAACGCGCCAGGTCATCTTTTTTCTGGTCATGTGCGATCAGCGCGACCAGGCGCTTGGTGTGATTCACGCTACTAATATCGCAGAGAAAGTAGAGCTTGCGCTACCCCCAAAGGTTGGGGTCGGTTCGGGTTTGCACGCACTTTGTGGGGAGAAACGTGCCCAAATCCGATGAGTGCTGCCGCTCGAGAATTCGCTGAAGGTCACGCAGATTTGAGATGCTGGAAGGTTCAGATCAGGTGCGGATTGCCTCGAGCTTCTGCGCCAATCGTGGTTTCGCTGCCATGACCGGAAAAAACCATGGTGTCGGAAGGCAAGACCATCAATTGCGTTTTGATCCGTTCGAGTAACAGCGCGTGATCGCCGCCGGGAATGTCGGTGCGACCAATCGTGCCACGAAAGAGAGCGTCGCCGGAGATCACGTAACCGTGGCTCGAGTAGAACGCCAAATGTCCGGGCGCGTGTCCGGGCGTGAACAACCCATCAAGCTCGAGTTCGCCAAACATGGTTTTCCCAGGCTCGAGCAGGTGTTCTGGTGGTTCGGGTTGAGTGATACTTAGGCCCCATTTGGCACCAATCGTGGTTACGTTCGAGTATTGCTCGAGCGCGTCCGCATGAACCCAGACCGGAATCGCTAGCGCTTCACGCACGGCTTGGACTGCACCGATGTGATCAAAATGCGCGTGCGTCAAGACAATTGCACTCGGTTTGCTGTCGCTCGCCTTGACCATACCGAGGATCTGCCCGGCATCATCGCCCGGATCGATCAGCACGCCCGCGCCGGAAGCCGTGCGAATCAAATAACAATTCTCCTCGAGTTGACCGGTTTTCAAACGCAAGACGCTCGAGCCAGTGAAGGCAAATTCCTTCCAGGCCCTCAAGCGCGGCCCGCCTTGCCCGGTTGCTTGCCCGGCAGTTTGATCTGTACCGATTGATCCAATTTCGCAAACGCCTCGCGGTACTCGGCCTCATCCAGTCCACGCCCGATGATCACCAAACTCGAGCGTTGCTCGTGATGCTGATCGCCCTTGGTGACTTTGACGATTTCACGCACGGCCTGAAAGATGATTTCGTTCGGAATGCCTTTGAAGGCCAGAAAACCCTTGGCGCGGTAAACACTTCCCGGCCTCGAGATGATCAGTTCTTCCATGAACCCATTCCAGGCCATGACATCCAACGGCTCGGCATGATGCAGGCTAAAACTTTTCACGCCCGCCGTGTGCGTGTGCTCGTAATTGCTTGGCTTCCAATCGGTATCGAACGCGCCCTGCTCGAGTTGCACTTTCGGATCAATCACGGCGTTCTCGGTTTCACAAACATGCGCCAGCGGATTCAGGCCACGCAGCAAACCTCGGGCCGTCTCGAGTTGTTCTGGAGTTGCGAGATCGAGTTTGTTCAAAATGATGCTCGAGGCATACGCGAGTTGCACCGCGCCCTCAGGCATTTCGTTGAGGGTCTGATGCAGGTTGCGGGCATCGGCAACACCGATGATGCCGTCCAACTCGAACAGGCCACGCAATTGCGGATCGAGCACGGTTTGCGCGACCGGCACCGGATCGGCCAGACCAGAAAGTTCGACCAGCAGATGCTCGGGCGGATTGGCACGCATGGCGAGTTTCAGCATGGCCTCGGCCAGATCATCACGACCGGCGCAGCACAAACAACCGTTGCTGAACTCGGTCACGCCATCCTCGTCCATGTTTTCAATCAGGGCACCATCGACGTTGACATCACCGAATTCGTTGACGATCACACCGAAACGTTTGCCGCCATCACGGATCAAGTTGTTGACCAAAGTCGTTTTGCCCGCGCCGAGGAAGCCTCCAACGACGGTCACGGGAATGCGGGATCGAAACTGAAACATGCAATCAGCTTACCCGTGGACTGTGCGTCAGAACGAAACCTGCATTACCTCGGGCGTAGACTTGAGCCCATGAACTGGACTCGAGCCGTTGGACTGATTGCAATGTGGAGTGTCGCTCTCGCTCAAGAATCCGCACCGTTGCGCTTCACGGCAGCAGTGGATACCGTCACCAAATACGGTGGAAAATCCGAAACCAGCACCGGTCAAAGCTTCATTTCCGCCACCGGCCCGGACGGGAGTTCTCGAGTCCCGAGTGGTTTGAAAGCTGCCTTTGAACGTGGGCAACTCACGCGCTACGGCTTGGTGGCCGGAACGCAAGCCCAGTTTTTCAACGAAACCCATACCGTTCATGACGTGCTCGAGGATGGTTCACGGGTAGTGCTTGTTGAACAGGTCAACCAGGGCACCACCGCGTTACAATTCGGTACGGTGCAAAAGGTCACTGCCGAAATGACCCGGACGTACAAACCGGATGGACGCATTCTGCTCGAGGATGTCTTTATGAATGTCGAAGGCACCTTTGGTCGCAACGAAGAATTCAACGAGATCGTTCGGATTTCGGTGGCCGTTAGCCTAAGCGACAGCCAAAAAATAAATGCGCAAATGCTTGAAGCGTGTTACATCACCCAAGCTGGTACGATTGCGCCGCTCATACTTGATCCGAAGGCCTTGGGTGTAACGCAACCTGAAGACGGCAAGCCCGAGCCGGTACGTGTTGGTGATGTGCGCGTGCAAACGGTCAATGGCCTGAGTGAATGTCACTTCAGCATCAATCCAAGTCAGTACGGGTTGAAGCAAGGGCCAGTGAAGCTTGTGCTACGCCAAACCTTGCAATTTGCCAACGATGGACAAATTGAACGCCAAGATTTCATTGCGAGCGTGACGGATAGCGAGCCTAAAAGCAGCGATTTCGAGTTTGAAGGCAAGACGTACCGCGTGCGGTCCATTCCAGTCTCAAGGACGACGGGTTCAACGGATCGCCTGCGCTAAATTTATTCCGGTAATTGAATCTCGAGCCACCGCGCCCGATCCAGCACGTAATGCGCGAACCGCTGCCCTCGAGCCTCATTGGTGATGCGTTCGAGCATAAAGCCAGCCTTCTCGAAAGCCCGCCGCGCCCGAGCGTTGCGCTCCAAGGTCTCGAGTTTGATCCGGCGCAAACCGATCTTCGTGAACGCATGCTCGAGTGCGACTTTCAACGCATCGCCACCGTACCCGAGGCCCCATAAGTGCTTCTCGCCAATCACGATGCCCAGCGTTCCCTCGAGCGGTTGGCGGGGCCGATGCGGATTTAACTCGTAAAATTCGACGCTGCCAATAAAATTTTCGCCAGCATCGAAAATCCCAAAACCGGTCCGTTCACCGCCGCGTTCCTCACCGGAAACCACGCGCCTGAACAACCACAACGGCATGCGCAACGGGTTCGAGCCGTTCAACTCGGCGATTTCACGGTCACGGAAGTAATTGTGAAACTTGGCCCATTCGCGTCCGGTCAAATCCAGCAAGGGCTTGAGGATGACCCTGCCGTTGCCGGGGTACGCATTTTGAATGGGTCGCAAAGCCACAGCCAATTTTAGCTGAGATTGCGCCATTGTGCCGTTGCGAAAACGCTCAAGCAGGCCTCGAGCAGATTTCAGCAGTGATGGGAAAGGGTTCTCGTTCATGATGCGCTTTGATTTCAATCGGTTCAACAACAGCAATGATACGTCACGGGTTCGACACCGGTTGGTTCACGGGTTCAACTCGATGGCTGGCCGAGCCCCATCAACGAACACGGTTTTCTGACCCGAAAAGTACACCTGACCCGCCCGAGCCCCTTTGGGTCGCCAAACATTTTTGGCCAGCACGTAATCGACCGAGACATTGCTCGAGCCTCGGGCCTTGCTGTGGTATGCCGCCAACGCGGACGCCTCGAGGATGTCCGGGAAGGGCACTTCACGGTTTTGCGCCCGCAAGATCACGTGCGATCCTGGATAGCCTTGGACATGAAACCAAATGTCCAAACTTTTCGCCAAACGGTGCGTCAAAAAATCGTTCTCTCGAGAATTGCGTCCGACCAGCACCTCAAATCCACCCTTGGTGCGGTAGCGAATCCCAACCGGAGCGCGGGCATCCTCGCGTGCGGTGCTGGCATCGACCAGATTCTCGAGTTCTTTTTCGGGCATGGTTTCGAGGCTGGAGAGCAGGCGTTCAAGCTCGAGTTTTGCGGTTTGCAATTCTGGTTCGCGCACCTCGAGTTTGGTCAGCACGTCCTCGCGGCGTTTGGCACGGGCGTACAGTTTGTTGGCATTGCCCGCCGCGTCCAAGGTTGGTTCGAGCGCAATCACAATTTCACCCTCGCCGTAGAGGTTCGGCAGGCTGACACTCGAGGCCCCAGATGGGACGTCACGCGAGAAGGCCAGCAACGAATCGGCGTGCTCACGGCTTTCAAGCGCCGCAATCGCATCGGTTCGCGCCCGGTTGACATCCTCGAGTTGCCGCCCCAACAAGGTCAAGCGTTTCTCGAGCGGTTCACGCAACGCTTTGCGCAGGCCAAACAGTTTGTCCTCGAGCGCCCGGTCTCGGGCCTGATCGCTCAGGCTGGCTTGGCTGGATAGGCTCGGGTTGGCCACCACGTCACGCAAGGCGGCCAGTCCACGCTCGAGGTCAGGCCCGGTCAGCACGCGCTCGAACGGCATCTCGGCACGAATCGCTACCTCTCGGGCCAAGGTCGGACCAAGGCCATCGAGTTTCTTGTGCCAACTTGAAATACTGGAATTTTCGAGCGTAGTCAGCAACCCGGCAGAATCGCCACGCGGATCGAGCTTTTCATACGGCGGTGGCGGCGAGTACAACCCGCCCGAACGGACCTGACGAAAACGATTGCGTGACCCGGCAATCTCGCGGGCAGCTTGCAAAATCTTTCCCTCAAAGGCCGGACCATCCGGCTCGAGCAGCAAAATGTTCGCGTTGCGACCCGTCAACTCGAAGAGTAAACGCACACCGGGAGCCTCGATAAACCCCTTCGCCGGACCGAACTCGAGTTCGATCACCCGATCCAATTTCATTTGCTGCACGCCCAACAATGGCCCACGAACCCGACCCTCGAGCGAACGCTGAAATGCCGAAGTCGCGCCACCCTCGAGCCGATCCCGGTTCAAATACAACGCTGGAGTCGGTGGACGGTACGCGAACACCAGATTGAACGATTTCAGTTTGCGATCCGCAGGCTCGAGCAGCAAGGCCGCCGTGGTCTCGTCGGGGAAAACCCAACCCAAATTGCGGGCTGGCAAACTGAGGGTCAGTTCCTCGAGAATTTTGGCAATGAACAAACCTTCCACAAATACGCTCCAGTAAACCTGTGCTCCAGTCAACCCGTGCCTCAACTCAAAAAAGCCCGAGCGTTGATGGCTCGAGCTTCAAACTCAATTCACGCCCGTCAAGTCATTCTAGCTCGAGTTGCACGCCGCGTCTTACGCCATTTGGACACGCCGAACTCAGTCGATCAGACCAGTTTAGACCTTGATGAACTCGTCCACGCTCATCACGAACATAACCGCACCACCGACCGGCACTTCGACCGGTTGCGCCAAAAATGGTTCGGGTTGCTCCGCCACCGGCACGCCAGGGGTCACAAAGCGGGTTCTCGAGCGACATTTTTCTTGAATCACGCCCTTGGCGACCTCAAGCTTATCGTCATCCACGCCAATTAAGAGCGTCGTGTTGCCCTCACGCAGGAATCCCCCGGTGCTGGCAAGCTTCGTGACCTCGAGATGACGGCGGTTCAACTCTTTGACGAGTCCTGCCGCGTCTGCGTCCTGAACGATCACCACCAGCAATTTCATGCGTGGATTCTAACACCTGGGTATGACCTCTCGGGCACGAACTGTGAGAAAGAGAGTGTTTTGGGCACCGTTCAGGCTCGAGACTGACCTCATGCCCGACCTGCCAGACTCCCGTGACGAACGTCTGACCTGGAATGAGGTGCAATCCCTTCACGGCTCGAGGCGCGGCATTCGCATCACGCCCAACCATGCGAGCCTGCTCTTGGATTTCGGCCTGTCACGGTATGTCAACCGGCGCGAAGGCACCAGGATTCACTACGAAGGCGAAGGCAAACACGGCGATCAAACACCAACCGCTGGGAATGCCGGATTGCTCGCCTGCCTCGAGTCTGGCCGAAACTTGATCGTCTTCGAGCGTGTCAAACCCGGCGAATGGTACGACCGTGGAGAACATTGCGTAACCGCAGTCACCTACCGATTTCTCGAGGTTGAAGGCCGAATGGTTTACGAATTCGTGCTCGAGCCACGATTAAAAAAGAATTGACGAAAGTACGTGAATCGCGTAGGATATTGATACCTGTGGAGTTCATTGAAACCCCTGCATTCGCTCGCACGACCAAAGATTTGCTCAATGAGGAAGCCATTCGAGAATTGCAATCGTTTCTGCTGCAAAACCCAGAGGCGGGCGATTTGATCTCGGGAGCCGGTGGCGTGCGCAAGATTCGATGGGCCGCGCAAAACAAAGGCAAACGGGCCGGGGCAAGGGTGATTTACTACTTCGTGCGAACAAGAGAAACGATCTACCTGATTTCCGCATATGCAAAAAGCATCAAACTCGATTTGACACCTGCCTAAAAACGACTCTTTGCGCAACTTGCCAAGCAACTCTTAAACGAGAAACCATGAAAAAAAATTCCGCCCGGGATCAAGTTGTTGGTCATATCCTTGAAGGTCTTCGTGAAGCTGTTGCCATTCACAAAGGCGAACTCAAACCGGCACGAATCACAAACCTCGAGACGGTCAATGTGCTTGAAGTTCGGCAGAAGTTGAACATTTCCCGTCCGAAGTTTGCGGCATTGATTGGAGTCTCTGAACGCACCGTTGAAAATTGGGAACAGGGTCGAAACAAACCATCCGGTGCGGCTCGAGCCCTCTTGCGCGTGGCAGAATACAACCCCACCGTAGTGCTTGAAGCATTGCGATAGATCAACCCGCACCCAGCCGCAGAACAGTTCCGAACGGTGGTCGAACCTCGACACCCGTCTCGAGGTTTGGGATCGCCCAGATCACCGGAAAGCGCGGACGGGCAGGCCACGCGACCGGCTGCCCATCGGTCAAATAGACGAGCGCCTGCACAACTTCACGGCGACGCTCGAGTTCCCGAAAGACAGGCTCGAAACCGGTTCCGCCACCGCCACGAACGCTCGGTGGTGGCGCACGCAACAAGTCATGGACTTCATTGACCGCATTGTCGCTGTACAGGACCAACCCAGAAATTTGCGGATGCGCCCGAGCCATCGCTTTGACCTCCGCCATGAATTTTCCAATCAACTCGAGGCCCACGCTGCCGCTCGTGTCCACCGCCACCGCGATGCGCAACTGATCACCGGCCAGACTTGGGTAAATCAAATCGTGCGCCATCATCCGACGGTCCGGTGGATTCCAAACGTAATCCTGAGCGCCACGCAACACAAAACGCTCGAGTTGCGCCCGCCAATTGACGCTCGAACGCGATTTTGGATAGTGCCGCTCGAGGTTCGCGGGTTTCTCGTCCGCGCTGGCCGCAGCCGTTCGCGCATCCTGCCAGAACGACTCGAGCGATTGCGAATCACCGTTCGAGTTGGTCATCGCACCAGAATCTGGCGGCACGAGATCTGGCGGCAACAAGCCATAAATTTCCTCACTACTCAGATGCTCGAGGCTGGCATCAATCGCGTCCGCGCCCAACGGTAAACGCACGACCAGCAATTTGCGCAGCACGCCATTGACCACGATGTCACACGCCCGATCCCAACGGCCCGCATCACGAGCACCACGCCGCCAAGGATGCCCAAGCGCCGCGTGCAACACCAGATGCAAAACCAAACCTCGAGCCTGATCGTCCGACAAACCCGCCACGTACTCAGGGTTGAACTCGAGGCTTCGCCCATCGGTCTGCGCCGTCTTGACCTGCGATGGTTTGTCCGGCAAATGCAAGGCCAGCACCGCAAAAAATGGATACCGCAAACTCACCCAAGCTCGAGCACGGGTCAAACGTTCACGCGCAATTTGCAGAATCTCTGAACTCATTCCCGAAGCAAATACAGGCGCGAATCCTCAACCTTGTACAGCATCGGTGCAATCACAATCTTCGGATACCGCGCCCGCAAACGTTGCACCTCGAGCACCACGAACCCAACCTCATCCTCGATCTCAAAAAAAGGCGCGTACTGAAAAAAGTACTCTCGAGCCCGTTCCTCATCCCAACCGGCGACATCGATCATGCCCTGTACGAACTGCGGGTACTTTTTGGACAAACCCACCATGCCGCAATTCGTGTGCGCGACCAAGGCGATGTGCGAGACACCACCGACCCCAATCGCAAACGAAACACGAAACTCGTTGTGCCGCATGTTCGCACCGGACGTGCGCAGCACATACGCAAAATTGTCTGGCAAGCGCAATTGCTTGCGGTTATCCATGCACATGCCAACCAGCAACTCGGCGCGTTCGTACTTGTCCAAATCGTGATCCAAGTTGTGATACTCGAGTAATTTGCCAATCGGTGTGTTCACGTATTCGGGAAAAATATCGGCACTCGAATTGATTGGAATGATTTCGGTCATGCGCGATGCTACCCCAGGATTTGGCTCGAGGATTGTGAGTTCGCTCGAGCCGTTTGGACTGAGTTGAAATGTTCAAGCGATGTTCATGCCAATATCGAAGGTTCCCGCATATCCCGCCCCATCTTGCTTCACCACGAGGATCAATTGATTCCCGCCGTTGCCAAAAATCCCATCGTTGTTGTTGCGTTGCGTTCGAGCGCCCCGGCTCGAGTATGGCGCTTGCTTGAACACCTTGTCGGTGAAGGCATCATCGAAGAACAGTTGCGAGGTGAATTCGTGCGTGACGTTGCTGCCCGAAAGCAAGCGAATTTTGAAATGAATGTGGACGGCGCGGCCCGGATACCAGCCGGGATAAACCGTTAGGAATTGCGCGACCCCTTTGGCGTCCGTGAGTTGTGAACCGCGCAAGAATTTTTGTCCAACCGTGTTGTTCTGACCCTCGTCCGAGTATTTTCCAGAGGCGTCACAATGCCAAACATCAACCAACGCACCGCTCAACGCCGCGCAGGTTTTACCGACCGTCGAGACCACAAATTTGATTCGCAACGGCACGCCGCTCGAGATCGCTTTGGTGCTTGGATCGGAACGAATGTCCGAACGGTTCAATTTTTCATCGACAAAGTATGGACCTTCGGTTTGCGCTGGACGTGCCACGCAACCGGGCAGACTGGTCGGGCTCGAGGGAGCGCCACCGCCGCCGGGTTGGGCAGTGGCGATTTGCAATCCGGCCAATCCACTCGCGGCCAGACCTCCGCCCGCCCAGCCCCCGGCGACACTGAGCAGTTTGATGATCTCGCGTCTTGAAAGCACGTGACCGACGGGTTCATCGTCTTTGTCGGGATCGGTGTTGACTGGATGCTCGAGCATGATTCCTCCTGGGGTAATTGGGGAAAACAGGTTCGGGCTGAGGTGCGATGCTCAACCCGAGGGCGAAATGATGTACTCAGATTTGAGCGCGTCTGGAGTTTAACGCCGTGGACCGCCACGACCATCACGACCGGCGTTGAGACCAAAATACGGATTGGCCTGCGCCGCCTTCAGGCGTTCGTCGGCTTGCGCTTGCGTCAGTTTGCCCGCTTTGACTGCCGCCTCGAGTTGCGTTTTGTAAGCCGCGATCACCGCTGCCTGCACGGTTTTGAGATCAACGTTTTTGCTGGCGGCAATCTCGGTGATGCTCTTGCCGGATTGGACTTGTGTGCGCAACTCTTCGTTGGTCAGACCGAGCGCTTTCGCGGTCGCATCCATCAGTGCGGGTCCGCCGGTCATGCGATTACCGTTTGGTCCACCGTTCCGGCCATTGTCGCGTCCACCGTCGCGCCCACCACCACGAGATCCGCCGCCGGGTCCACGTCCATCTTTGCCATCAGGACCAACACGCGAGAAGAAGTTGTACTCTCCGGCCTGAACCCGAGCCTTCATCGCATCGGCTCGTGTTCTCGTGATGTCCTGATTCTTCAAGGCCTCATCCACGGTGGCGTTGCCAGCGGTTTTCAAGGCCGCCTCGAGTTTCGCTTGATCCACACCCAAGGCTTCGGCGAGTTTTTGCACGAAGACCTTGGGGTAATTCATCATCTGCGTGACTTGATTTGTGTTTTGAGCAAACACCGCGTTCGTTGCCAGCGGTGCCGAAACGAGGGCGAGTGCGACCAATCCAATTTTAAATTGCTTGTTCATGGTTTTCTCCAATACTTCAGGGATTTGCCCGAGGGATACTCGAGTGGTGGGCTTGAATACATTGCCAAACGTCCACAGCAACGTCCGCAACGAAAAGGAGCTTACGCTTGGCTTTTTGAACGTTCAGCGAACGCTCGATGCTCAAACGAAGTCGATCATGGTTGCGCTGTCGGAATACTTGAGCGTTGTTTCAGCGCAAAACTTTTTTGAGCACACCCCAGTAGGTGCTCGGAAAAAAACGTTGAATCCAATCGACTTGAACCGCATCTTTGCCGATCAAAATTCTCGGTTCGTTGCGTTCCACGCCACGCACGATGCGTTCGGCTGCCGCCTCCGGCGTGGTGATAAAACCCTTCTCGAGGTTTTTCAAACCTTGCTCGAGCCTCTGCGCATTTGCGTTCGTGCCGAACCGGGCATTGCGGGCAATCGCGGTTTTGATGCCACCAGGATGGACCACACTTAAACGAATGCTCGAGCTTTCAAGTTCGTGCCGCAACGATTCCGAAAATCCACGCACCGCAAATTTTGCCGCGCCATACGCCGTTTGACCCGGAGGCGCAAAAATACCGAAAACGCTCGAGGTGTTGACAATGTGCGCGAACGGTTCTTTTTTCAGAATCGGCATGAACGCTTGGCAACCATGCACCACGCCCCAGAAATTAATATCGAACAACCAGTGCATGTCCTCTAGTGTGACCTCAGAGAACCTTCCACCGAGTGCGACACCGGCATTGTTGAACAACAGGTTCGCCCGTCCGTGTTGCTCGAGCACTTCTTGTGCGAAAGTTGCAACGCGGCTCGCATCGGCGACATTGACGATGTGCAAACTGGTTTTAACACCCGACAGACTTGCCCGTGTTTCCTCGAGTCCTGCCTCGTTGACATCGGCCAGTGCGAGCGATGCGCCCTTACTCGCAAGATGCTGCGCGAGAGCCCGACCAATGCCTGATGCTGCGCCCGTGACAACCGCAACCGTGTTCGAGTTGATTTGCATGAACGAGTCTACTGTACTTGAATCATTGGGAGTTTTTCCATTCGAGATGACTTTGCCAAACCCGATGCCAGAGTTGATGCAGGTTCGGAACCTCGAGCTTGAAATCTTCGCGCAAAACCGTTTTGTATTCCTCAA
>JAYURE010000362.1:0-1801 GCA_043756345.1 Deinococcales bacterium
AAAAAAGTGCGTTACTGGCAAAAGTTGTTGATCTGCTCTCGAGCATCAACATGGACAACCGTGACACCAAAGGCGACCTGTACGAGTACCTGCTTTCAAAACTTTCGACCAGCGGTCAGAACGGCCAGTTTCGCACACCACGGCACATCATCAATTTGATGATCGAATTAACGCAACCGACCCCGGACGATGTGATCTGCGATCCGGCCTGCGGCACGGCAGGATTTTTGGTCTCGGCGCTCGAGTATTTGCTGGCGCACCATCAGACCGAAATTTACACGAAGAAGAAAAAACATTTTGAGACAGCGATGTTTCACGGTTTCGATTTCGACAGCACGATGCTGCGGGTTGCCAGCATGAACATGATGCTGCATGGCGTGCCGAACGCGAACATTCAAAACAAGGACAGCCTTTCGGACACCAACGCGAACGCAACGGACCAGTACGATTTGATCCTGGCGAACCCGCCGTTCAAAGGCAGTTTGCAATTTGAAACCGCCGCGAAAGACCTGACCAGCGCCTTGGGCATCAAAGCACCGAAAGCCAAAAAGGACGGCAAGGCCAGTGGCGTGCAGGCCAAAACCGAACTGATGTTCATGATGCTGTTCTTGCGCCTGCTTAAACCCGGCGGACGTTGCGCGGTGATCGTGCCGGATGGCGTGCTGTTCGGCAGCAGCAACGCGCATCAAACCGTGCGGCGCACCATCGTCGAAAGTCACAAACTCGAGGCGATCATTTCCATGCCGAGCGGGGTGTTCAAACCGTATGCGGGTGTCAGCACCGCGATCATGATTTTCACGAAAACCGGATTGGGCGGCACGGACAACGTTTGGTTCTACGACATGCGAAGCGACGGTTACAGCCTGGATGACAAACGCAACCAGACCACGCACAACGACATTCCAGACATCATTGCCCGATACCGCAACCTCGAGCCGGAACAGAATCGCGCACGAACCGATCAAAGTTTTTTCGTGCCCAAATTTGAGATTGCCGCGCAAGAGTACGACCTGTCGATCAACCGCTACAAGCAAACCGTGCATGAAGTGGTGCGTTACGATTCGCCACAAAAAATTCTGGATGAACTCGAGGTTTTGGAAATAGAGATTCAGACTGGACTGCGGGATTTACGGGCGATGCTGGCATGAAGAGAATGATGGCTCAGGGATTACGGCTCGAGGATTCTACAGGTTTCACCAGATGTAACCAAACCTTAAAACAAGCCCCAAAAGTCACCCCCTGCGAAGTAGGGGGTAGCCGCGAAGCGGCGGGGGTCGTGCGTCACGATTGCATGTCGTGCGACCCCCCGGCCTTCGCTACGCTCAGACCACCCCCCTACTTCGCAGGGGTGTACAAAAACAGGAACCAAGACTCGAGGGTAACGATGCGTGAATCCATGTGTGAAGTTTGGTCCGGTTGGCATTCATTGCGGGAGATGCAGGCATGACCTCGAGATTGGTGAAACTTGGCGAGGTCATTTTGATTGATCGAAAATCAGTATTGCCAAGTGAGATACAAGAAGAAACTTTTTATGTTGGTCTCGAGAATATTACGGGTGAAGGTAACTTTCTCGAAGTGCCAAAGATCAACGTGGATGGCGTGAGCAGCAACAAATTCAAGTTTGACTCGAGTCATGTGCTTTACGGAAAACTGCGTCCGTATCTGAAGAAAATTGCTGCTCCAGATTTTTCTGGGATTTGCAGCACAGATATTTTGCCGATAAAACCGTTGAAGAATTTAGACAGGAAATTTTTATTGCACTATTTGCGCCAACAGAAAATGGTTGATTTCGCCAATTCAA
>JAYURE010000363.1:0-1801 GCA_043756345.1 Deinococcales bacterium
GAGCCATTATTGCGCTGCGCCCACAGACCGGTGAGGTGCTGGCCTTCGCCACAGGCCCACATTTTGATCCGAACTGGTTCAGCACCCGACCGCGCCCCATCGAGGCGCAAAAAGCGTTGCTCGACAACAAATACCTGCCGACCTGGAACCGCGCTGTGCGCATCTTTGAACCCGGCAGCACCTTCAAACTCGTGACCGCCAGCACCATGCTCGAGAGTCCATTCGGCAATCGCACGTACTCGTGCGCCACCAACATCCGTTGGGGAGGACGCAACTGGTGGAACTGGAACCGCGTGCGCAACATGGGCATGCTCGATGCTCGAGGGGCGATTGCACAATCTTGCAACACCTGGTACTACCAGGCCGCACTCGCCTACGGCCCGACCGCGCTGGCCGAGGCGCTCTCCAAACGGGCCAAAGAATTTGGTTTCGGCGAACCGACCGGTATCGAAATCAAAGGTGAACAAACCGAAGCAATCCTCAGCCCAAGCCTGTACAAACAACAGGGCCGAATCTGGTACACAGGCTCGGGCCTCAATTTCGCCATTGGTCAGGAAGTCCGGGCCACACCATTGCAGGTTGCGCGAATGCTCGCCACAATCGTCAACAACGGACGCCGACCGGACTTGACGCTGGTCAAAGCGACCGACGGGCAAGCGGCACCGGTCAAACCCGGCACGCAACTGACCGGCACGAAATGGTCAATGCTCAAAGAGGGCATGCAATGGACGGTCTCTCGAGGGACCGCCAATGACGTGCTCGGGCCGAGCCATTTCCCGATTGTGACGGCAGGAAAGACCGGAACGGCACAGACGGCTGAAGGCAAGTACCGCGATCACGCCTGGTACATGGGCTACGGACCGGTTGACAAACCAGAGCTTGTTGTGGTCGCCTTCTTCCAGAACGGCGTTGAAGGTCACGGGGCCGCACTGCCCGCCGTCAAGAAAGTCATGGCCTCGTACTGGAACGTGCCACTGGACAAAGACGGAAAATGGATCAAAGGCAACGCGCCATAAAAGACCAGAAGAAAGTGAAAAGAGTAAAGTGAAAAGCAAGATCTGAACGTGCATCATCTCGAGGACTGAGCCCCAAAAAATTATTTATGAATCAACAACCCAACATCATCCAGACATCGACTCGAGCCTTCAATCCCCCAAATCACAAGGGGGAATTGATTTGAAACTCCGAGGTGTCTCCAGCGGTTTAAGCCTGCTGCTCGAATCGAGTGACACGCCAGAGAGCGTGCAACTCGAACTCGAGAAACGTGGCAGCCTATTGTCCGAACGGCTCGAGATCGAAGTTCACGAGCGCGTACCGTTCGAGGTTGTTGCCGCCGTCATGAATGTCATCGGAGCGCACGGTGGGCACATCTCGCACCTGCGTTCGAGCCGAACCGGTGGTTCACACGATCCGAAACAACACGGTGAACGCCGCAACAAAGACCGACGGGCTCGAGGCATCATCACCGGCTCAACCCACGCCTCGAGTACCGCTTCTATACGCACCGAGATCATTTCCAAAACCTTGCGCAGCGGCACGCGCCGCGAGGCGGCAGGCAGCGTGATCGTCCTGGGCGATGTCAACCCCGGCGTGGAATTGATCGCCAACGGTGACGTGATCGTGGTCGGAACCTTGCGAGGCTTGGCCCACGCGGGCGCTCAAGGCCGCGAGGACGCGATCATCTGGGCGCAACGCATCGCCAGTCCGCAACTGCGCATCGGCACCGCACTCGCCCGCGCAGAAGACTCGAGCTTCGATGTCACCCGCGCCAAAGATGGCGGTGGAGCGGAACTCGCACGGC
>JAYURE010000364.1:0-4869 GCA_043756345.1 Deinococcales bacterium
AAGAGGTCTTGGATGATATGCTGCTCGAGAAGGTGGCGGATTCTAGACATTTCTGCCATCTTCAACTTTTTAAGCCATTACTGCTAGCACCCGACGTATCTCTGTATAAAAACATATTTCCGTTAAACTCGTTTCCCCTGAAATGACCCTTGATCTCAATACTTTCCGTGTCCGAATTTGTTTGCTTTGAGTATTTTAAAAACGAATCGTCAGGCGATCCTGAAACTATCAGTTTCCCAATATCCACCTTGTTGAAGTCTCCAAGGCCATCTGGATAAAGGTGAGTCGCAAGGCCAACTATTTCTTCTTCTGTTTTTCCTTTTTCAATAGACAGCTTCAGTTTAATTTGGTAGCTCTTCTGTCGTCCTTCAGTAATTTCAACGTCATCTGAGCCGTATTGACTTACAACTGTTAAACTCTTCACTTCAGCAAATCCCTCCCATGTGCCCGTGATATCAACAGGTTTTCCAGCCGAATCAAACGACTTAAAAACCGCAGGCGCACACGAAGAAAGCGCTATAACCGCCAAGCAAGCAACTGATCTCAAAAACTTCTGCATGATTAATTTCTCCTATCTGCATCCTATTTTCACATGTTGTATTTCTCTAGTCTGACCTTAGAAAAACCTGCATAATTGTTTTCAATCATTCCCTGCCATCTCGAGTTCTGGTTCAATCATCATCGGCAATTCAAGCTTTCCATCTCGAGCACTGACATCCATGATCTCGAGCGATTCAATCCGGCCTGTGATCGGATGCGTTCGTGCGACCACGCCGCCAGCAATCTCGGTTGAACCTTGACCTTTGTAAGACGGACAAAACTGAATCACAATCAAGTCGCCATCTGGATCAAACTTGACCGTGATTTGTTTCAACTCCTCGAGCACATCCTCAAGTGGCACGGTTGCCTCGTCTCGTCTGGCCCGAGCGGTTCTGATGTCTTCGGCATCCTCCAATGCCTCGAGCATGGCTTCGTATTCGGCCACGGGAATCACCACGTCGGTTTTGTTGCCCGCTTCGTCCATCAAGAATCGGTGTCTCGAGGTCGGTTTGGTTTGTGCGGTCATGGTTTCCTCCTTTGGGCTTTGGTTACAGGGTGGCGGAAATGGATTGGGATTTCAACCACCCTCGAGCTTCACCGTGTCGTCGTGTTGCACTTTCGGTTGCGATCCCATGAACACTTGAGCATCAAACTCGAGCAGGTGCGCGATGTTCCAAACGATTTTTGAATACCAGGTTTTTTTCTCGAACGCATCGACGTGAATACCGTTGTGCGTCACCCTTCCCCATTCGCCAGCCTGCAATTCAAATTGAAGCGGGTTGTTGCGTTCGGGTTTGCCAATGTTCCCCGAGTACGTGTACGTGACTTGCAACGTCTCGTTGATGACCTCGAGCAGCAATCCATCTCGAACCGTTTTGCTTTGCAGGATCGTTTGTCGTGCGCGTTCTCGAGGTTTCTGCCAGCCGTCCAGTTGGTACAGGCTGACATTGTGTTCTATCAGCACTGGCTCGAGTATTTCGTTTTCGTTTGGTGTCGCACCAAGCTCGAAGCCAACCGGCGTTTCGACTGGCGTGCCAGATTCCCAGGTGGTCGTAATACATTGCAGAATGATTTTCACTTCATGCCTCGGCTAGCGTTTGTAAATGCTGCTGCGGTGGTCTACGGCAAGCACGGTGATGGCTCGGGTTGTCGTGTCAACGTCAAACACAATGCGGTAATCACCGACACGAACCCGGTACGCGGTTTCACCTTTGAGCTTGATGGTTCCATGTGCGAACGGGTCTTGGGTTAAAGATTCGAGTCGTTCGAGGATTCGATTCTGAAGTTCGTTTGGCAGGTGCGCCAGGTCTTTGAAAACCCGCTTGTCCAACATGAGTTCGAACGGGTTCATTCGCGGCCAAGTTGACGCTTAAGTTCCTCGAGTGAAATTGTTTCGCCGCCCCGTCTTTCTTGCACGAGTTGGATGTCTCGCAAATCCTCGAGCAAGGTTTCGTATTCTTCGACGGGCAAGAGAACATATTTCCGATTACCGTCTGCGTCGGTCACATATTGGTGGGTGTCTTCTGGGTTTGCGGTTGCGGTCATGGCTCACCTCGTTTTGTAATGAATTGCTTTCGTTTAATTGCGAAGCGGCTTGCCGGTTTTCAACGTGTGCGCGATGCGTTCTTGTGTTTTTTTCTTGCCGGTTAAGGTCAGGAAGGCTTCACGCTCGAGGTCGCGAAGGTAGGCATCGCCCACCACGGTTGGGCGGTTCATGGTGCCGCCGCACAAAATTTTGGCGACGTGCAGTGCGAGTTCGGCATCGTATTCGGAAGCTTGTTTTGAAAGCACCAGCGCGTGAATGCCAACTTTTAAATTCGCCATTGCACTTTCGCCGAGCACGGTGATTTCCCTTGGTTGTGGTTGCACGTAATCTGGGACAAGCTCGAGCACTTTGCGTTTCGCATCGGCAATCAAACGGTCACGGTTCATGGTGATGCCGTCGCTGGTTCGCAAGTACCCCAAGTCTCGGGCCTCGAGTGCGCTGGCACTGGTTTTGGCCAGGGCGATTTGCTCGAAGGCTTTGCGCACGGCGGCGAAGGCATCTTCTCCCGGCAGCAGTTGATCGGTGAACCTGAACAGCATTTCGGTCGTGCCGCCTCCGGCTGGGATCAGGCCGACGCCCATCTCGACCAGGCCCATGTACAACTCGCTGTGCGCTTGGACGTGATCGCAGTGCATGGGGATTTCGCACCCGCCACCGAGCGACAATCCGAACGGTGCGGCGACCGTGGGGAACGGGCTGTAGCGGAAGCTGGTGGCGAATTTTTGGAATTGCCGGATGCTCGAGTCGATCTCGTCAAACTCGCCATCTTGGGCCTGCATCAAGAGGACCGCGAGGTTCGCACCGGCAGAAAAATTCTCGCCCTGATTGCCGACGACCAAACCAGCAAAATGTTCGGGCACGGTTTTCATCGCGTATTGCGCCATGCGAACCATGTCTTCGCCAAGCGCGTTGGCTTTGCTGTGAAACTCGAGCAGGGCCACACCATCACCAATGTCCACGAGGCTCGCTCCGGGCATGGTTTTCAGGATTTTGGTGCTGTCGCGTTTCACGTCTTTGAGGATGATCACGCCGTCTCGAGCATTGCTGGCGTTTTCATCGTAAAACTTTTTTCCGCTCGCTCGGTGTTCAGCGAGGATTGCCGGAATTGTTTTTCCATTCGCCTCGAGCGTCGCACAGACCTTTTCAATCCCGAGCAAATCCACAATCTCGAACGGCCCCATCTCCCAACCGAAGCCCCACTTCAGGGCGTTGTCCACCTCGCGGAAATCCTCGCTAATGGTTGGCACGTTGTCGGCAGCGAACCACAACAAATCGAAGGTCGTGCGTCGCAAAAATTCGCCGTGGTTGCTCTCGAGTTTCAACAATGCTTTCAACCGTTCGCCCGCCGTCGGCAGCAAGCGAATCGGCTCGAGTTCGGCCAAGCGAACCTTGCCGTTGTTCGCATATTCCATCGTCTCGAGGTTCAGAGTTAGAATTTCGCTTTTGCCGTCTTTGCCTTTGATGCGTTTGAAAAATCCTTCGCCGGTTTTTTCGCCCAAACGTCCCATCGCCACGAGTTTTTCTTGAATTGCGGGCGGTGCGTAATCGTAATCGGTGCTCTCGTCCAAATTCTTGGCGACCATCATGCCAATGTCCAAACCGCTCAGGTCGGCGGTGCGCACGGTGGCGCTGCGTGGCCTGCCGATGATTGGGCCGGTCAGTGCATCGACGACATCGGGCGTCAATCCCAATTCGACCATCTCGCGGATCGCTTTGTTCATGCCGTACACACCGACACGGTTCGCCACGAATCCTGGCACGTCCTTGGCCACGACGATGCCTTTACCCAGAACCTTATCGCCAAAGCTGGCGATGTCCGCGATCACTTGCGGGTCGGTTGCAGGTGTCGGAATCACCTCGAGCAATTTCAGGTAACGCGGTGGATTGAAAAAGTGCGTGCCAACAAAACGGCGTTTGAAATCGTCTGACCGACCTTCGATTTGCAGGTGCATTGGAATGCCACTCGAGTTTGAGGAAATGATTGCGGTCTGGGAAATGAACGGTTCGACCTTCGCCCAGAATGCCTGTTTGACATCCAACTTCTCGAGGATCGCCTCGAAAATCCAATCGCATTCGCGCAATTTCTCCAGGTCATCCTCGATGTTGCCAACTTGAATCAGTTTGGCGCGACTGGCGTGCATGAACGCGGCGGGACGGGCTTTCAAAGCTTTCTCGAGACCAGTTTTGGCCAGTTGATTGCGGTCCTTGGCATCTGGCAGCACGATGTCCAAAAGCAGCACGGGAATTCCTGCGTTGGCGAGGTGGGCGGCGACAGCGGCACCCATCGTGCCAGAGCCAACAACAGCAGCTTTACGGATTTTCATGGGATCTCCTCGAGGATACGCAATTTGAACTTGGTCTAAGATTACGGGGATTCGCCTTGCAAGTCTACCGATCCAGGCTCGAGCGTGCTGTTCAGAAACAAGAACAAGACAAACGGCTCGAGGGTCGCTCGAGCCGTAGGTGAAATTGATTTGGATTTATTCAACGAAGGTGCTGGCACGGGCAGTCTGCATGATCAGCAACGCATCGCCCTGAGGTACAAACTTGAACGTGCCTTTGTTGGCAAGAAGTAATCCGCCCGTGGTGAATCCTTTGGAGGCAAGTTCCGTTTTCACACTGTCCGGGAAGGCAAAACTCCCATCGTCTTTGGCAAAGCAAAACGCAATCACAGGATTTGTGCCAAGCGGAGACAGGACGCCAATGGACACGACTGCTCCTGGGGTTGGTGTCGTCCATTCAAATACGGTGTCTTTGGTGATGTCTTTTGTTGGTCCAAACGT
>JAYURE010000365.1:0-4869 GCA_043756345.1 Deinococcales bacterium
GGTTTGACCATCGCCGACTGCAATGTCTGCGCCGTACTCGCCGGGAGATTTGATCACCGCAAGCGAGAGTGGATCGACGACCGCGATGAACAACGCGCCAGCCTCGTGTGCCGCCTGCGCGAGTGCCCGCATGTCCTCGAGTGAACCGAGAAAGTTTGGACTCTGCACGATCACGGCGGCAACATCCGGTTCGACCGAAACGACCGGCGAGCGCGTCCCCTCGAGTTCGAGCGTGACCATTTGCGCCCCGACGCACCCCAAGAACGTCTCGAGTGTCTCGCGGGATTCTGGATGCACGCCACGCGACACCAGGACCGTGCTGCGGTTCGTCTGGCGCATGGCGAGCAGTGCGGCCTCGGCCACACCCGTCGCGCCGTCGTACAGGCTCGAGTTGCTGACATCCAAACCGGTCAGTTCGCAAATCATGCTTTGGTACTCGAACATCGCCTGCAATTCACCCTGCGAGACTTCGGCCTGATACGGCGTGTACGCGGTCACGAATTCGGATTGAAAGGTCAACGCATCGACCACGCTGGGTTGAAAATGACGGGCCATGCCGCCACCCAAAAAGCTCGGGCCGTCAGTGGAGTTCTTGCGGGCCAAACCTTTCATGTGCTCGAGCACGCCGGCCTCGTCCAACCCGGCAGGAATGTTGATTTTTGGATTGCGGATGCCTTCGGGCAGGTCCGTGAACAACTCGTCCACGGATTTTGCACCAATCACGGCGAGCGCCTTGGCGATGTCTTCGGGAGTGTGCGGTGTGTACTTCATTACGCCTCGCTTTCCGCGACGACCTGATATGCGGCGGCATCCAGCAGATCGCTCGAGGTTCCAGTCACGCGCACTTTAAACAAAAAGCCATCGCCATATGGCCCGGAATTGATCTTCTCGGGTTCGTCACCCAGGCTCGAGTTGACCTCGATGACCTCGCCAGAAACCGGGCTGTAAATGTCACTCGCGGTTTTGACACTTTCGACCACGGCGGTCGCCTCGCCCGCTTTGACGGTTTTGCCGACGGTGGGCAATTCGACGAACACCACGTCGCCCAGTTGATCCTGAGCGAAATCCGTGATGCCGACCGTGGCGATGTCACCCTCGAGCCGCAGCCATTCGTGTGATTTGAGGTACTTGAGTTCGGTTGGGATGTTCATGTGTTTTCCTCCGGTTTTCTTGCTGCTTAAACTATAAAATCTGATCTCTCGAGTTTCTCGGCCAGTTTTTGTTTGATTAACTTTATAATTTGACTTTCATTTGAATAAATTGATGGTAAAAAACTAATTCTCTCTGAGTTTTCAGAATAAATTATCAGACTTTTCGCTGCGTCTTTTTTGTCTAATTTCCTGTATTTAACCTTTTCAATACTAGTGTAAAGAAACGCCATTTTTCCAAGTGATATCCCGTTTTCATAAATTTCTATTGACCCTTTAATGCCTTTATATATATGATTAACTATAGAATAAAGTATTGAAAAGAGACAAATTAAATTAATTAATAAGGAAAATCTAGCATCTGATACGCTAAAATACTCGTCAAACTGTGCATTTTTAGAGAGTGAGTAGAAAAAATTCTCTGCCGCCAATGATCCGAATACATATGCTAAACAACACTTGATTCCAAGGGAAATCCAGAATATCCAGCCACGTTTACCTTTGATTATCAATTTTCCTAAATCTGAATTTCCCATTTTCCCATCCTGAACTTCTCGAGCTTTTTCGGTTGTGCGTTTCGACATCGGATTTGCTTCGGACTTCCCTCCAGCCCCCATTACTTGATAGTGAGAAATCTAATACAGATGAATGGACTTTGGGTGAGAAGTGAAAGGGCAGTTCAAAGTTGAAGGTGAAAAGAAAAAGCTCGAGCTTGGATGTTACTTTGATCTTTCATCTGCTGTTACTTTCCTCTGCCGTTAAACCCCCGGCCCAGGTGATCCCCTCGAGACGAACACGGCTTCGACCACTTCGGCTGGTACGTCCGACCCGCGAATCTCGAGCATGACCAGCATTCCAGGTGAAAGGTTCGCTGTGACATCCACGTAGGCGAGGGCAATGCCGAATTTCAGGGTTGGACTCATCGTGCCGCTGGTGCAATGCCCGACGACTTGCCCGTTGTGTTTAACCGGGTAGCCTTCTCGCGGAATGCCGCGCCCCGGCACGCGCAACCCAATCAAATCTCGGGTTTTGGGTTTGGCAAGCATCGCGTCACGGCCCACGAATTCCTTGTATTCTTTTACCGCCCAACGAAACGGCGTTTCGAGCGGACTCGTCGCGTCCGACCATTCGTGACCGTACAAAGGGTAGCCCGCCTCGAGCCGCAACGTGTCCCGCGCCCCGAGACCGCACGGGGTCAAGCCAAGCTCGAGCAATTGCTGCCAGAGTTTGGGTGAGGCATCGGCCTTGCAGAAGACTTCAAAGCCATCCTCGCCGGTGTACCCCGTGCGGGCCATGCGTACCGGGATTTCAAACAAGCTCGAGTCGAACACGCTGTTCTTGCGTTTGCCGCTCAGGTCGGTGGCGCAGTGCGCCTGCAAGATCGCCTCGGAGTGCGGTCCTTGCACGGCGATCAAGGCCCAGATTTCAGAATCGTTCGTGAGTTGAATGTCATGCGTGTGACTGCGCACCAGGCCGCCCGTGATCACGTCAGGACTGAGGTTCTCCCGCATGCAATCGATCAAATGTGCGAAATCCTTGTCGATGTTGCTGGCGTTCACGACCATCAAAAACTCGAATTCGCCGGTGCGGTAAACGTAAATGTCATCGACCAGCCCACCGTTCGCGTTGGCGAGCATGTTGTACTGCGCCCGACCAACCTTCAATTTGCTGACATCGTTCACGGTCACGAATTGCAAGAACTCGAGTGCGTCCTCGCCAGAAATCCTGAACTCGCCCATGTGCGAAACATCGAACATTCCGGCCCGTTCCCGAACGGCGGTGTGCTCGGCGATCACGCCCGCGTACTGCACCGGCATGTCCCAACCACCGAACGGCACCATCCGGGCGTTCGACTCGAGGTGCTTGGCGTGCAATGGCGTGCGTTTCAGAGGCTCGGATGCGGGATCAGTCATGGTTTGCCAAATGTTAGCAAATTTCGTTCACCTTAGGATTGCGTTTCTGGCGCGACAAACCGGGATTCACGCAACAAACCATTCGTGCCACCTCGAGTTATTGTTCTTTCATGGCGCTCGAACTCGATTCAATAGACAAAAAGATCCTGGCGGCCCTGCAACGCAACGCCCGGATTGCCAACACCGACCTGGCCGACGAGGTTGGCCTGACCCCCGCGCCCTGCCTGCGCCGCGTCAAACGGCTCGAGGATGCGGGTGTGATCTCACGGTACACGGCGCTGCTCGAGCCGAAACCGCTCGGATTGGGACTGACGGTGTTCGTCACCATCACCCTGGACCGGCAAACCAAACGCACCTACGACGATTTCGCCCGCGAAATGCAATCCCGGCCCGAAGTCCTCGAGTGCTACCTGCTGCTGGGTGAACGCGATTTTCTCTTAAAAGTTATGGTCAGTGACCTCGAGGCGTACCAAGCGTTTTACTTGAATCACCTGACGACACTCGCGGGCGTGCGCAACATCAACTCGATCATTGCGGTCAAAGAGGAAAAACACACGACAGAATTGCCATTGCCAAAATGATGAACCACAACACCAAACTGCTCGAGATCACGCCAGCGATCCGAATCGCTCGAACTTCACAACGCCAAATTCAACAAAGCCGATGCAGATCTCGAGATTGCTGCATCATCATTGCTCCGCTCAAATTTTCAGACTTGACGCTCAGGCCAGAAGAACATACAATTCTCGAGCCTGGTTGTGCCGGGTACTGCGCCAAAGTAGCTCAGTTGGTAGAGCATACGACTGAAAATCGTAGTGTCGACAGTTCAATTCTGTCCTTTGGCACCACTTAAATCCACCCTCTCGGGTGGATTTACCCCTTAGTTTACCCCTTGAAGATTTTTGCCCATGCCAAACCCTTCCGAACCCGACCTGTCCGACGAACAGCATTTCTCGAGCGTTGAGGCGTTCGTGAAGTTGCTGCGACAGATGGGGTTCAAGGTCCGACGGCAGCGTTCAGGCAAACTCGAGGTGCGCCTCGCGGCCAGCGCCCATCCGCTCGAGGGTTTCTTGTTGGCCGATTGCGTTCACCTCGCCGAAGAACACGGGCTGTTCAATTGCCGGGTGTTCGGAACTGCTCGAGCGAACGCGCCGTTGGTGGTTTCACTCTGGCTCGAGGAACTGGGAGAACCGAGCGAACCACCTTTGCACGAACGGGTTGAGGTTCCAGAGGATTACTTCGATCTGGCCGAGGCGCTGGATCGGGTGGTCTTGCAGTTCGATTTCGACAGTCCCGCCGGGATTGAATTCACCAGCCAATTGATGCACGCCAGCGAAGCCTTCATCGGTTACGAAGGCGATTACGGCAACGTCGAGGCACTCGAGGCGACCCTGGAGGCTGTGCGCCCCGAAGACCTCGAGCGTTGGCGGGCGATGCGGTACGGGGCGAGCGGTTTGCGTTTTTGGTTGGATCATTTCGATCTTGCGTTTCACACCGCCTTGGATTTGAAGGACGAGTGGCTGATCGTGCAGTGTGTTGGCCCGCCAGACCGTGGGTACGTCGGTGATCGCATGTTGTTTTTGCTCGAGCGAGAAGCCTTTGAAGCGTTGAGCGTGCCGATCACCTATCGAACCGCTTTGAACTGATCGGCACGCCCAGCCATCACGGTCGCTGCACCGGTTCGGCCAGCAGCTTCTCGAGCGGCATCGCACCACTCTGCCGGTACTGCTCAAACACGTGCGCGTAAACCCGCAAGGTGAACGCTGGGTCACGGTGTCCGAGCCGGTCGGCCAGCAAGCGAATGTCCA
>JAYURE010000366.1:0-4868 GCA_043756345.1 Deinococcales bacterium
GCCGCCCGAGACCGTACCAACGTTCAGGGTGGCCCTGGGGTCTTGCACCAATGGGATTTTGTACAGGTCATGAATCGCATCGCCGAGGGCTTGAATCGCACTCGGAGCACCAGCGTTGCCCCAGGAATGACCACCTTCGGTGTGGAAGCTGACGCGGTAGCGGCGCACGCCAACCGAACGGTCAACGACCAATCCGAGGTAGCCGTCCACAGCGATAAACGCATCGAAGTCTCGAGCGTGCGCGTTCAGCAGGTGCTTTGCGCCTTTCAAATCCCCCAGGCCCTCTTCGCCAGTGGTCGCGGCCAGCCACAGTTCGCATGGTGCGCCTGAAATGGCGATTCGTTCGGCGAAGGTGGTCAGCACGGCCAGGCTCGAGGCATTGTCACCGATGCCGGGTCCGACCAGGTGGTTGCCTTCGTAGCGTACTTTTAAATCCGTGCCAGCCTCGAAGACGGTGTCGAGATGGGCCGCCAGGCAGATGCGTTTGTTGGACGCGCCCGCCTGCTGTCCGATGCGGGCGATCACATTTCCGGCGGCGTCCAGTTCGGGATGCAATCCAAAACTGGCCCACCAACCGGCGATCAGGCTCGAGCGTTCACCCTCATGGAAGGTCGGTGCGGGTGTCTGTGCAATCTGTAGAACACGTTCAACCAATGTGGCCTGGGTGCTCAAGCCGGAGGTGATTTCGGAAGTTGTTGAAGCGAGCACACCTGTATTCTAAGCCCGAGTGGAGCTAGAGAATGGGACAAAATAGCCTGAAGTTTGGACTTCATTGAACCTTATGGCATTGAGCCCGTCTTTATCCAAGGCCGTAGACTAAAGTTGTGCGTGCCTTTCACCTGTCCTCGAGTCTGCTGCTGATCCTGATTGGTACATCCCTGATTGCTGCTTGCGAACTGGTCAATCCAACCTCGAATGGTTCAACAGTGACATCCTCGCGCACGGCTGGGTTCTCACGGACGAATCCGGGACCGGGATTGGAAATGCTGACCCGTTCGTACCGGGCCAACGACATTCTCGAACGTCGGGCCAAAGAAAAATCGGACATGTGGCGCGATGGTAACGAATTAACCTTCAGCTTTGAGGGCCAAGCGGACCGGGTGACGCTCTGCTGTGGACTTCAGGATGACCTGATTCCGGCACTCAACGAAGATGGTACGTCCTCGAGCACTGTTTGGGCTTTGACGGCCCGAATTCTGGATTTGGATCGGGCCGTGATCACGGTTTCATACATCACAACACGCAATGGGTTCAGTTCGGGTCGGGTCAATGGTCGTATTTGGCGAGGCCCGAGTGCGCCGAATGCTCCGACGCAGACGCAACGATTGCGCGGCACGGAACGCCGCGTCGAAATTTACAGCAACGCCCTGCTGGAAAAACGTGTCGTCTGGCTGTACCTGCCACCCAATCACGATCCGAAGAAGAAAACCCGTGTCGTCTACCTGGCCGATGGCGCGTCGGTGCCCGGATTGGCCCGTGTGCTCGAGCCTGCAATTCTGGCCGGACGGCTGCCAGCGGTGATCTTGGTCGGGGCGGAACCCGGTCTCTCGAGCGGTCCAGATGCGAACGATATTTCACGCAACACCCGAGCCCAAGAGTACCTGCCCGATGTCAACCCGGCACGCTTTCGGGCGCATGAAACGTTCTTTGTTGAGGAATTACGCACCTGGGCCGAAAGCCAATTTGGGGCCAGCAACAAACGCGAGGACCGCGTGGTGAACGGTTTCTCGAACGGTGGACAATTCGCCTTGCAGATGGGTTTGCGACACCCGGACGTTTACGCACATGCAGTGCCGATTTCGACAGCGGGCAAAACCTTCTCGCTGTCTCGAGCAGCCTTGGGTGTGGTGCCAGCCGATTTTTTCTTGGTTGCGGGCACGCTCGAGCCGTACATCAAGCAATCACGGTTTTTCAGCACGGAACTGCAACGGGCTGGTGCTCGGATCAAAAGCAGCGAATGGGTTTCTGGGCATGATGTGCAAGTTTGGGTCGAGACGATGCCCAGTGCGCTCGAGTGGGTCTGGGCGAAATAAACCCCTGGTGCAATTCGAGGAATTTGGTCTGGCTCGAGGTTCAGCTTGAGTTGCGCTGTTCGAGAATCTCCCGCAGATCGAGGCGATCAAACCTCGGAGCAATACGTTCAGCCAATGCTCGAGCGAGTTACAGAAACCTGAACGGTCTCGAGCCTTTCTTGATGATTCTTTAACCGCGAATACGTGCGATCTCTGTTGCCATCTGCGTGGCCTCAATCGACTCGAGCGCCGCGACCTCCAAATTGCAGGTCCAAGTTGCTCCTGCCCCTAAGGTTTTGATGTTTCCTTTGGCGAGTTCGGCACTGTAGCCCTCAGGTTCGGCAGTGGCGGGCAAATTCAGGCCAAAACAATCCTGATCTGGGGTTCTCGAGATCCAACGCACGCCGAAATCCAACTCACTCGGTCGGTGCGAGATCAGGTCGGCCTGACCGTCCGGCAGGATTTGCAGCGCGTGCGCCCAACCGTTTTGATCGGCCAGGTAATCGATGAATAACACGACCTCAGGTGCGAACTGCAACCCAGGTTCGAGGATATGATGCCTGCTCGGATTGGCGGCAAGTTCGGCCAGGAATTCCATGTAGCCGGGCGCGGGCTTGACGTGACTCGGGATGCTCGAGCGCACCCGCACGTGTTCTGGCGTGTACTCGGCGCTGTACTCGAGACGGGCATGATCGTGCGGTCGAAAGTTCGCGTGCGCCATGTACATCAGTTCCATCGGTGTGCGTTTGAGGTTGTGAATGTTCATCTGGATCGGAAAACGGCTCGAGTTGGCATAGAGTTTGACGACCGGACGCGCCTTGTAATTGTGCGCAAAGGCGACCGTGTGCTGATACATGCCGGTCACACCGATGTACGAGCCTCGAGCGTCCTCGCCGATGACAAGCTGCGCGGTTTGATATGGCGCGTTGGGCAGTTCGCCATGCAACGGGTGCGTGTCGTTCGGACCAGGCACGCCCATGGCGGTTGCACCGCAGTGTAACAAAAACGCGCCGTAACTCTCGAGGTACGGTGCAGCCAGCCGTGGCGCGTCAAACATGCTTTGCATCGTCAAGGTGCGACCAAAGAACTCGAGGTGCCAGATTTGCTGGCCCTGAAACGGCAAAACCGTCATCTGACCAAGTTCGTTCTCGAGCCGGACTGCATGAACACCACTTGGGTACAGAAAACTCGAGGCTCGCAATCCGGCGTGTTCGATCAGGACTTTTTCGGTCTCAGCAAAGAACGATTTTTGCAAATGAAGCGTGGTTTCAAACATGCGGGCTCCGGGTCTGGCAAACGATTGCAGATTTGCTCGAGTCTACTGCAAACTCGGTTTGACCTGAACCGATCCAAAACTCAGGGGTATGGCCGTGAAATGGGGAAAACTGGTTTCCAAGTAAAAAACTGTGAAAAGTGGAAGCGATCCATGCCCGCAAGGTGCAGATTCTGGATCAAGAAGCGATCCATGCCCGCAAGGTGCAGGTTCTGGATCAAGAAGGTTGAAAGTGAAAAACTCGAGCCTTTTCTTTCCACTTTGAACTTCCGCTTGTTGTCCCAATCTGCGGCCGCCCCCAAATTCAGATGATCAACGGTTCAAAGACGGCGCACAATTGTGATCCAACGGGTCCTCTGGGCCAATCACTATCGAGGTCGGCTCGAGCGTGATGTCCTGATCCAATAGTTTCGGCGTGCCGGACGAACGAAAATCCAGGTTGTCCAAACGCCCAAGTTCGCTGACACTGACCTCGTCGGTTGGTCCCGGTGTCGTTCCAGGCTTGATGCGGTACGCGATCAGGTCATAGGTGCCAAACTCGAGGCTGCCGAAGTTGAAACCACCATCGGTTGTTGCTTCAAAGCTGGGAAAATTCACGCGCCGTTGATCGTTCGCGCAGGAAGCGTCACGTTTGTACAACCGCACCCGAACGTTCTGATTGCTGCTGATGGGTCTGGCCAGCCCGACGCTGTAATAGGCCCGCACCTCGAGCAATCGTTTTGGACCGGTGGTTGCGCCGTAACTGATGCTGATCCGACCAGAGTAACTGCCATCTGCGACACCGGCGCGATCCAGGTTGACTGAAACCGAGCCTTCGCTGTTGGTGGGAACGGTTGATGCTCCCGCTTTCAAACCTGGCGATGTGGTTGTGATATTGACGATGGCTGGTGCATCACCGATATTTTTGACGCTGAACGTTTTGACAGTTTCTTCCGGTCCAAACACGATTGCCCCATTGACGCTTTCGCTGTTCGTGCTGCTCGGGACGGGCACCAGCAACGGTCCCATGCTGGGATAATCAATCGCTGTCTGTACCGCTTTGGCGGCATCGAGCAATCCCGCACCGCAGCCCCGTTCGCACAAGGTCATTCCGGTTAGACTCGAGGAATCGCGCAGGTACGCGAGAACCCGTGCCCAATTGCGTGTTTTGTCTGTCGGGTTGCGCAGTTTTGGTTGAGTCTGCAACATCATGGCGATCACACCGCTGACGTGGGGTGTGGCCATCGATGTGCCTTGCAAGAAGTGCGATCCGAACGCTGGGTTGCTGCCAACGCACGGTGGGACGTTCCCCGCAAAGTTATCGTAGCCACCGCAACCACCCAGACTGAGCACGCCATCTTGCGCCAAGCCGCGCCGGGCTTGATCTCCACCGGGAGCCATGACACTGATTGCACTGCCATGGTTCGAGTACGACGCTCGAGATTTGTCCGGTCCGGTTGCCCCAACCACGATCACGCCACGCAGGTTGGCCGGTACGAAACCGCTCGCATCCAGGTTCTTGTTGCCCGCTGCAACGACCACGATCACGCCTCTGTTGGTTGCGTCAGTCACGGCATCCTGTAAGAGTTGGCTTTCAACGATGT
>JAYURE010000367.1:0-4857 GCA_043756345.1 Deinococcales bacterium
AATGCTTTCGTGATTGAAGACGATTACGCTCGAGATTTCACGCTGGACGGGCAGGCGTCGCCGCCATTGTGGACGCTCGCGCCGGAACGGGTGATCTACCTGCGGTCCTTAACCAAGTCCAGCGCTCCGGGCTTGCGCATTGCGGGCATCGTCGCGCTCGGACCAGTGATGCAACGCTTGCGGCTCTCGAGGATGATCGATGACATGTTCGTGGCTGGCGCGTTGCAGGCGGTGGCGCTCGAGTTCGTCAACAGTCCCACTCGGCGCAAGCACCTGGCTCGAGTCCGTGAAGCCCTGCGCTCGAGACGAGACGCCGCGCTGGTCGCGCTCGAGCGGCATTTTCCGCAGGCTCGAGTAACAAGCATTCCAAAGGGCGGATTTTCGCTCTGGCTCGAATTGCCCAAGGTCGATGAAACCGCCTTCGTGCTCGAGGCCGCCAAGGTCGGGGTGCAACTCTCTGCCGGTCGCGCCTGGTTTCCTGCCGAGGCGAGCGGTTCGTTCCTGCGCCTGTCGTTTGCCGCCGCCGATGAAGGCACGCTCGAGGAGGGTATCGCCAGGCTCGGTCGGGTTTGGCAGGCAGGCTTTGGCAGGTAGGCTTCACAAACTCGAGATAAGCTGAAGTGTGACCAACACCGTCACACTCGAGTTACGCCTGCTTGGACCGCCTGCGATTCGTTTGGCTGGCGCTGAAATCAGTCCTCCGACCCGCAAGAGTTTGGCATTGCTGGCGTACCTGGCGCTCGAGGGTTCACAGCCGCGTGGCAAGCTGGCGGATTTGCTGTGGAGCGATCTGGACGAGGATGCCGCCCGCAAGAACCTGCGCAAAGAGTTGTTTCGTTTGCGCGGCAGCCCGCTCGAGCCGTTCATTCACACGCCCGATGATCGGATCGAATTGATCGGTGTTGAGGTCGATGCGCGACGATTCGCCAACTCGACCGAGGCCGACGAGTCCACAGCGCTTGAGCATCACCATGGCGGGCTGCTCGAGGGTTTCAACGTGCCTGGCGCGATTGGCTTCGAGGATTGGCTCGAGACGAGTCGTGAGCATTTCTCAAGCCTATTGGTGCGGGCTTTGGCAAATCGCGTCCGGGTGCTCGAAACGAATGGTGATTTACGGGCCGCCGTGCAAACACAGCAACGCCTGGTTGCCCTAGATGAACTCCAGGAATCGGCTACCCGAGAGTTGATGCGCCTTCATGCCAAGCTCGGGGATCGCGTGGCGGCGCTCGAGGCGTTTGATCGGTTCGAGCGTATCCTCAAATCCGAACTGGGCTTGCAACCACTGCCGGAAACAATTGCCCTCGCCCGACGGATCGAGGTTGCACAGGATGATGAACCGACCGCGCCACCAGAAACACCGAACTCGCCGCGCCTCGAGCGTCCACCGTTGGTGGGCCGTGATGCGGCCTGGTCTTGGCTCGAGCAACCGCACAATGGCGTGCGTTTGTTGCTGGCCGAATCTGGAGTCGGCAAAACCCGATTGGCGACCGATTTCGCCCGGACTCGAGGGTTCACTTTCACGATGCGAGGCTTCGAGGCGGCATCGAGCACTCCGCTCTATCCGATTGCCGAAGCCTTGCGTTCCCGACTCGAGCAGGATTCGTCTTGGCTCGAGCAACTTGATCCGGGTTGGCGGCGCGAGGCGGCGAGGCTTGTGCCAGAACTCTGGCCAGAACGCAGCGGTTCGGATGGTCCGCCCAGCAGTGAAGGACGTGCCAGATTTCTCGAGGGTTTGACCCGTGCCGTCCTCGCGGCGATGCCACGACCTGCGACGCTGCTGCTCGATGACCTGCACTGGTTTGACGCCTCGAGCCTGGAATTGATCTCACACTTGATCCGCAAACTTGACGCCGATGTTCTGATCCTGGCAACAGCCCGCCCATTTGAGGCGAGCGAAAACAGCGCCGTGACCTCAACCCTGACCGCACTTGAACGCGAGGGAAAACTCGAGCGGTATCCACTCGAGCCGTTGACTGGCGCTCAGACCCGAGCCTTGATTCAGGCGCTTTCGGGTGAAAGGGCCGAGCGTTTCTCCGAACGATTGCACAATGCAACCGGCGGCAATGTCCTGTTCGCGCTCGAGACATTGCGCGGATTGTTCAGCGAGGGATTGCTGCGCCTCGCCGACGACGGCGGTTGGATCACGCCCTTTGACGAGAGCACCGAGGATTACACCGAATTGCCAATCCCCAGCCAGGTCCGCGAGATCGCCCTGGCCCGCATCGCCCGCCTCGGACCGGCCTGTGGGCGTTGGTTGGAAGCCTCGAGCCTGGCTGGGGAACCTTTCGAGGCCAGTTGGATGGAGGGTGCGACCGCACTATCTGAGTGGGAATCGCTCGAGGCACTCGAACGGGCGGTGCAGGCGCAAGTGCTCGAGGCGACCGGGAACGGCGAATACCGTTTTATCCATGACCTTGTGCGCCGCAGCCTTTCGGATGGTCTCAGCCTCGAGCGGCGCAAATTGATTCACCGGCGGCTGGCCACGAATTTGATTGCCGAAAAAGCCGCCCCTGGTTTGATTGCCGATCACCTCGAGTCGGCGGGCCGCAACCAAGAAGCGATCCAATGGCACGTCAAGGCGTTCGAGGCGGCACAAACCGTCTACGCACACGCCGAGGCACGGGCACGAATTGCTCGGGCATTGGCGCTCGAACCGGACGAACGCACATCGTTCAAACTACACCGTGACGCGGCTGGGCTCGAGTTGATGGTCCTGAACTTGGACGCGCTCGAGGCCCACGCAAAAGACATGCTCGAGGTGGCAACCCAGCTTGAGGATTCCACACTCGAGGCTGAAGCGAGCCTGATGTTGGCCCGCACCCGGCTGTACCGTGCCGATTTCAGCGGTGGTCTGGAACTGGCCGAACGCGCCAATTTGCTCGAAGCAGACTCGAGCGGTGAGACGGCCCTGGTATTGGCCACCGCCCTGATCGCCTGCGGAAGAGCGTCTGAAGCCGAACCGATCCTGACGGCAGCACTCGAGCGAACCAGCGGCAAGACCCAAGGTGATTTGCATGGCATCCTCAAAGTCTTGTATCAACAGCGTGGCGAACTCGAGCAGAGCGTCACGCATGGACGGGCAGCACTCGAGGCGTATCGCACAGCCCGTGCCCGCGAGGATGAACTCAAAACCTTGGCGCAACTCGCGCAGACGCTCGGGCAATTGGGGCAATCTTCTGAAGCGCTCGAGTTGCTAGAGACCGCCGTTCATGACGCACGCGCCCTCGGATTTGAACGTTCGCTGGCCTTGGCACTGACTTTGCAGGCCGAAGAAAGTCTGCGCGTCAATGCGCTCGAGAGCGCCCAGGCCGCCATCGCCGAAGGCTTGGACCTCTCGCGTGGCAAATCCTTGGCTCGAGAGGCGCAACTCGAGAGCTTGGCCGGACGTGTGCATCGTCGGGCCGGTCGCTATGGTGCGGCAGTTTCGGCGGCACGGGTGGCGCTGGCGCTGACCGAACGCCTCAGACTGCCCGCGCAACTGGTTGTGCAGCACCTGGTCAATGCCGAACTCTGGCTGGATTTGGGAGCTTTTGAATTGGTGCGAGACACGCTGACTGCTGCACTCGAGTTGCAACAAGGATCGAACTTGCAGGCGTACAAGCTGCCGCTCGAATCCTTGTGGGCACGCTTGGAACTCGAGTTGGGCAAGGCAGAATTGGCACATGCAAGGCTCGAGCCATTGATGGACATTGCAGATCGCTCCCCGCCAGAGCAACGCACCGCTTTTGCCTGCCTGCTGGCGGTCGCACTCGCCAGCACGGACGAGCAAGCGAAAGCACTGGCACGGCTCGATCTCATCGATCCTCCGGCGTGGATGCTGGCGCGGCTCGAGAACGTCCGGTTGTTGGCTGGCGAAATTCCCACAACACCGGAAAACCTCAAGCGTATCCTTGAACACGCGCCACCGCTCGAGGCGCTCGAATTGCTCTGGACTTTGAATGGGTTAGTCCCAGATTCCGGGCCGCAAACCAAAGCCCGACGGCTCGAGATCGCACGGCTTGAGCAGCAATTGATTGGCAGTCTCGAGGACCACCCAGAATTGTTTGTGAATTTTCTGGCACGATTAGGAACGCTGCGGGAACGCGGTATGGCTCATGATGTCCTCAGGAGTGAACCATGAATCAACTCGAAGAACTGAACCTGACCTTGCGCCTGTCCAATGCTGGCGGGCAAGCCTACATGACCCTTGAAGGCCCGAGCTTTGAACGCATGCGTTTCGAGCACCTGGACGAACTTTTGCGATACTTGCGCGTCCTGACCGAACCACGCGCCAAACGGGGCTTGCGTTGAAACGCATCTTTTTCAGTCTCCTGCTGGGCGTGGCCTTAAGCGCCTGTAACCCGACCACCGGCGGCACAACCGACGGAACCAAAGACCCACTGCCTGCTGATCAAAGCACGGATTTTACCAACGGCTACACCAGCAGCACCGAACAGGCCGTCTCGAGCATCAGTTTGGACGATGTGATCACCGCCTCGAGCCTGACCAATCCGGGAACCATCAATTCAGGTTTGATCAACATCAACATGCCGATCCGCATCAAGGCATTGCCAGTGGGTTGCAAAACCATTGATACAGGTTCCAACGATGACCGAGACGAAGACGGCATTCCTCAAGAAGTCACCTATCGATTTAATCCCCAATTTTGCAAACTCAAAATCCCCAACGGAGAGCGGACCTTGGCTGGAACACTCCGCATTGGCAGTGGCCGAAAAGAGAGCAACAAGGGCGGCTATCAAGAACGGCTCGAGGTCACACTGATCGACCGCATCGGCAATCTGGTCATCAGCGAGCAACGCAAAGGCACGGCAACCTTGACCTCTCGATCACGTCGTGGCGTCAAACAACTCGATAAAG
>JAYURE010000368.1:0-1796 GCA_043756345.1 Deinococcales bacterium
GCCCACTCGTCAGGTTTACCGTTCAGGCTCGAGGTTGAATTTTAGGAATCGGCTTGATTTGCAGACTTGATATTGCTAAAGATCACGTCTTCGTACACATCATCCAAGGTCATGCTGGCATTCACGCAGGCGAACTTGAGCGTTCCGGCATCCTCGAGCGTTTCGTAGCGCCATGAACCATCCGCTTGCCGGGTGTAAACCTCGAGAAAACGCCGATCCTGAGCGACCATGACATACATGTTCAAACTTGGAATGCGTTGGTAATTGAGCCATTTTTCGGTGTGATCCACCTGTGAGGTGCTTTCGGAGAGGACTTCAACAATCAGACAAGGCGTGCGAATGACCAAATCCATGATGTCATCGTTGCAAGCCAGAATCACGTCCGGGTAGTAACCGATACCCTCGGCAGTTCGCAACTTGACGTTCTCCATATAGGCGCGACAGGTCGTGCTTTTGCTGGCAGCCCGCAACCGGGAGTGGATGTTGCTGGTAATCAAATTGTGTAACTTCGTGCCGCCTACCATTGCGAACATGAAGCCATCCACGAACTCGAGTCGAGTCTCAGCACTCACCTCAATCTCGAGGTACTGATCAAAGGTCAAGACGTGTTCGTTTACGGCAACCCGTGACATGCCTTGATTATACGCAATCACTTCTTTTCCGGGTCAGAATACGTCCATGACCGAATCGCAAATTCAAAACCCAAATGAATGGGCGCAAATCAAGCTCGAGAAGGGCCGGGTTTGCAACAAATGCTCGAGAACCCTGCCGGAAGGGTACGTGGCGATCTGTGGGATTAAGAATCCGTGCCCGCATTGCGGGTACTTGTACCCAGTGGGCGACTGTGCCGACTAAACCCGATTTCAAGAAATGGACGAAACTCAAGGCTCGAGGTGACTTCTCGTTCGGTTTGACCGCAAGTGTGATTGCACGGTTGCCAGCCCACAATGGCGTGGATTGCTTCGACGAAACCAGCCAAACTTTGCGCCGAGCCTTGCACACCGCAAACGGGCCTCAAGTAGTCACGGCTCGAGCAAGCAAAGGCGGCCTCGAGATTGATGATGATTCCCCAGAGGCTCGAGTTTGGGCGGTTCGGGCGTTCGGCCTTGAGTTGGACCCGACAGCATTTTATGCGGTTTGTGCAGGCGATCCAGCGCTCTCGAAGGCTGCGGTGGCATTGGTTGGGCTGCGACCACCATTGATGGATTTCTGGGAAGCATGGGTTGCTGCGATCCTTGGACAACAAATCACGCTGGCGTTTTGCTTGCAGCAGATCACCGCAGTCTCGAGACGTTACGGCGGCGAAGTCGATGGGTTTTTACCAGATGGCACGCCGCACAAATACCCACTGCATCCGACTCCCGAACAAATCCTCAGCGCAGACGAGGCGGGATTGCTCGAGTGCAAAGTTTCACGGCGCAAAACCGAGTATTTGAAAACCGTCGCGCAAGCTTTGGTCAATGGTTACTTTGATGGCGTACTCGAAAAGGATGTGCAAGAAGTCCTCGAGCATCTGACCGCCTTGCGTGGCATTGGCTTGTGGAGCGCCCGCTACTGGCTCGCCACGGTTGGACGCTTGGACTTCCTGGCCTATGGCGATGCGGGCTTGAACAGCGCCTACAAACTCGCTTACGGATCGTTAGACGGAATCGAAGCCTGGGGCGACGCGCTCGGACCGACTCGAGGCTGGGCGTACTACTACCTGATCTGGCACCAAAAGTATTTCACCAACCGAAAAAGCAGTCAAAGTTAAAACCAGACTCGAGGATTTGATCCTGCCATTCCTTTGATCTTTT
>JAYURE010000369.1:0-1795 GCA_043756345.1 Deinococcales bacterium
CAAGAAGTCGTGCAACTCGTCGGACCGGACGCCCTCGCCGATGCCGAACGCCTCAGCCTCGAAGTCGGACGGATCGTGCGCGAAGACTTCCTGCAACAAAACGGTTACGACAAAGTGGACGCAAGCTGCTCGATGGAAAAAGCCTACGGCCTGATCAACATGATGCTCGAGCTTTACAAAGCCGGAGACGCCATGCTCGCGAAAGGTGGCGCAATCAGCGACTTCCTGGATGACGCCGAAACCATCGAAAAAGTTGGACGCGCCCGCTTCGTACCCGAAAACGAATTCGCCGCCTACCAAGCCGAATACATGAAAATGCTCGAGACCGCGTTCTCCGGGCAGAAAAAAGCCGTCGCTTAAAGGGAGGTGACTTGAATGGATCTGCTTAAAAAAGAGTACACCGCCGTCACCTACGTCTCCGGCCCGTTGCTGTTCCTCGAGGGTGCCAAAGACCTGCCATACGGCGCGATTGTCGACATCACCGATGGTGTCAAACGAGTCCGTGGCGGACAAGTGATCGAAGTTTCCGACGAGTACACCGTACTGCAAGTCTTCGAGGAAACCTCCGGGTTGGACCTCGCCACTTGCACCGTTTCACTCGTTGAGGATGTTGCCCGTTTGGGCGTCAGCAAAGAAATGATCGGACGCCGTTTCAACGGCATCGGCAAACCCATCGACGGATTGCCACCGGTCGTCGCCGACAAGCGCATCCCGATCAACGGCAGCGCGATCAACCCGGTCTCCCGCGAGAAACCAGAAGAATTCATTCAGACCGGCATCTCGAGCATTGATGTCAACATCACGCTCGTGCGTGGTCAGAAGCTGCCGATTTTCTCCGGTTCGGGATTGCCACACAACGAACTGGCCGCCCAGATCGCCCGTCAAGCCAAAGTTCTGGGTGAAGGAGAAGGCTTCGCCGTCGTCTTCGCCGCGATGGGCATCACCCAACGCGAAGTCTCGTACTTCGTGCAAAGCTTCGAGGAAACCGGCGCATTGGCGCGGTCTGTCTTGTTCTTGAACAAAGCCGACGATCCAACCGTCGAACGCCTCCTGACCCCACGCATGGCCTTGACCGCAGCCGAATACCTGGCGTTCGAAGAGGGCTACCACGTCCTCGTGATCCTGACCGACTTGACCAACTACTGCGAAGCACTGCGCGAAATCGGTGGCGCTCGAGAAGAAATTCCAGGCCGACGCGGATACCCAGGCTACATGTACACCGATCTTGCATCCTTGTACGAACGCGCCGGAGTGATCAAAGGCAAAAAAGGATCGGTCACACAAATCCCAATCCTTTCGATGCCCGGTGACGACATCACCCACCCGATCCCCGACCTGACTGGCTACATCACCGAAGGCCAAATCTTTGTCGCACGAAACCTCGCCAGCGCCGGACTTTACCCACCGATCAACGTTCAACCAAGCCTCTCACGCCTGATGAACAACGGCATCGGCAAAGGCAAAACCCGCGCCGACCACAAAGAAGTCGCCGATCAACTCTTCGCCAGTTACGCCCGAGGAATGGACTTGCGCCGCCTCGTCGCCATCACCGGAGAAGACGCCCTGACCGACAACGACAAAAAATACCTCCGCTTCGCCGACGGCTTCGAAAGCACCTTCATCAACCAAGGCCAAGCGAACCGCAGCATCGACGACAGCCTCAACATCGCCTGGGCGCTCCTGTCCGAATTCCCACGCACCGAGTTGAAGCGTATTCGCAAGGAATACATCGACGCGAACTACGGCACGCAAAAGCTGTCAGAACTCGTCCCAGCGTAATTGTTGTAGGGGCGGG
>JAYURE010000370.1:0-14433 GCA_043756345.1 Deinococcales bacterium
GGGCTCGAGAGCAGGCCGGATTCTCCGACCCAGGCCGTTCCAGTCATCTCGCCGCAGCCGTTCAGGGAAAACCAGGCGGCAGGCACAAGCCGTTCATCGAGCGCCCCGCCTGCATGTCGATCTCGAGGCCAGATGGTAGTCACACCGGTCCGAATCGCCTGCTCGCCATCGCCAGAAATCAACGTGACCATGCCGACCTCGACACCGGGAACATCGGTGATCGCATTCAACGATCCGGTCACGCCAGAAAAGGGAATACCAAGGTCACGGGCTCGAGGTTTGGGCATCAACGCTTCTCCAGGCCCGAGTGAATCAATGGCTATGCTCGAGCGGCAATACAGTCTAACCTGGAGATCACATGGCCGAACACGCGCACAACGCAATTTTTGATCTGGCCGTCAACCGGGCGGCAGCCTTCGTGCGTGGCGCTGGTCCAAACGCCTCGCTCGAGATTTGGCAAACCAGAACCCGGTTCGCATCACGGGTCAACCTCGAATTGGTACGTGCGGCACTCGAGACGAAACCTGAAGGTAAGCATTTTTGGATCGGTGGCGAGGCGGGCGACTGGCAGCCCGGTAAGCCACGAACGCCGTAATTGCTACGCCAAAAACCCATGACGATCACAGCGAAATCTGCTTGAATACGGCATGGGCGGCAACCTCTACAACCTTCCTCGTAAACCAAGAAGCGAATACCTCGAGATTGAATCTGAGATGCGCAAATACTTGACCCAAAAACTCGAGGGTCAATTTCGCATTCCCCGGTTTTATGGCAACAAACCCGATTTTGGTGATTTGGACATCATCGTTTCGAGCCGACCAGACTGGGACAAAGTGCGCCTCGAAATCGTTACGGATTTGGGCATCACGCAAACCAAAGCCGTCGGTCACGTTTATTCGACCGTCTACCGTGATTTGCAAACCGATTTTTTCACCGTGCCAACGCAGTACCTCGAGAGCACATTCAACTTCATGTCGTTTAACGATCTGGGAAATTTCTTGGGTCGAATCTGTCGGCGTTTCAACCTCAAATACGGCGAGCACGGCCTGAGTTACGTCTACCGCCGCGACGATGACCGTTACAAAAAAGACCTCGAGATCACGCAAGATTTTTCGCGCATCTGCGAATTTTTGAAACTCGAGTTCGCAATTTGGCAAGATGGTTTCACCTCGCTCGAGCATTTGTTCCAATGGGTGATTGTCAGCCCGTACTTCTCGGTCGCGCCGTACCTGCAATTGGAAGGTTCACTCGAGAAACGCAGCCGTGAACGAACCACCGTACAAAAATTCATCGAATACCTGCGGGAAAACAAGATTCAAAATGACCCCGAATTTCTCGAGCGTCACGAGTACCTGCCCTTGATTTGCGCCACGTTTCCCGAAGCCAACCTTGAGGCACGAATTGAGCATGAACAAGAACTCGAGGCGCGAGCCGTGCGTTTCGCCGAAAAGTTCAACGGTCAACTCGTGATGCGTTTGCGGCCCGACCTTCAAGGAAAAGCCTTGGGCGATTTCATTCAATCCTTCCGTGCTTCAGAGTCTGACTTTGAAACCCTGATCCTCGAATCAGACCCACTCGAGATTGAACGCCGAATCCTCGAACGGTGAAATTGAACCCTTGATTGCTTGAGAAGTGGCTGTACGGTTGCCCGGCGACCTTGCCTGACCAATTTTTCTCTCGAGTCATCCCGAGGTACACTGCTCGAATGACACTTGAGCGCTTGCGCATCGAAAAACTTGTTCCCGGAGCGCTCGGGCTTTCCCGCCTTGATGGTCGTGTGGTCCTGACGCCCGGCGTGCTGCCCGGCGAATTGATCGAAGCTGAAGTCAGCGGACGCGGCGCTCACCTGACCGGCGTGCTGACATCAATCCTCGAGCCGAGCGAAGGCCGTTGCGCCGAACCCGAAAACGCACCACCAACCATGGACTTTGGTTTCGCCACTTATGCCACACAACTCGAGGCGAAACGCGAATTCGTGCTCGATTCCCTGACCCGCATCGCCAAGGTCGAGGCCGAAGTCTTGCCGGTGCGTCCATCGCCGCTCGAGTGGCAGTACCGCAATGGGGCGCAGTATTTGATCACACCGCGAGGTTTGGCGTACCGCGAACGCAAATCTCACAAACCGGTGATCGTGCGTTCCGACCCGCTGGTGTGCGAATTGATCTCTGACGGCATCGCCGATTTGGACATGCGTCAACTCGTGCCCGCCAGCGAGATCGCCTTTCGTGCCAGCCTCGAGACTGGGGAAGTTCTCGCCACGTTGGTCGGCCTCGGAGCACCCGCCTACTACCATGAGGCCCGAGAGCACCTGCGCGACCTCGGCATTTCCGGCGTCAGTTTCGCGTTTGCCTCCACTGAGGGTCGTTTTCGCAACGGCGTCAAATCCCTGTGGGGACTCGAGGGCATCCTCGAACGGTACGGCAAGTACGACATGACCGTGACCGCGCACGGCTTCGCGCAAGTCAATCCTGGGGCAGCAGGCGAACTGTACGCGCACTGCGCCGAACTCGCCGGGACCGGCTCGAGCGTGCTCGATTTGTTCGGCGGCTCGGGCGGCCTGGCCATGCACCTGACCGGCAATTTCGAGCAGGTTCACGTCCTCGAGATCAACACCGAAGCTGTCGAACGTGGCCGTGCCGATGCCGAACGGTTGGGCCTGAACGTCGAATTCGTGCGCGGCGATGTGACCCGCATGGACAACCTGACACCGGATGTGATCACGCTCGATCCGCCACGCGCCGGATTGACCGAAGGGGCACTTGAGATGCTGACCACGTTAAACGCCAGCAAGCTTGTGTACGTCTCTTGCGATCCAGCAACCTGGGCTCGAGATGTGGCGCGGTTGGTCGCACGGGGGTACAAGCTCTCGCACGTGCAACCGTGGGATTTTTACCCGCAGACGCACCATGTTGAAGTTGTCAGTTTGCTCGAACGGGTTTGAGGCTCGAGCAGATCAAGTTGCGGGAATTCCAGTCTGGTACGTGATCCAAGCCAAACCACGATCAATCGGCATGGTCTCGAGCAAAGCCATTGCTTGAAGGTCGGTCGAATCAAACTCGAAACACAAGGTTGTGATCGTCTTTGTTCGCGCATACTCGAGTTCCTTGGCTTTGAGTGCCTGATTTAACAGGAGGCTGTCGGTCAGATGTTCGGGTGTGCTGGCAAACCAAGCGACATCACAGCCATCCTCGGAATCGGAAAGACACAAACTCGAGAATGCAGCGATCTGATCGTTCTTCAGGGCCACAAACGCCGCCTCGAGGATCAGGTCTTCGTCGTAAGCAATGCTTTTCCATTCGTGCAGGTTGCAATTGCATGGCGAGGTAATATTCACGGTTTGCTTCGGTCAATCGCCGCATGAATTCGGGATCATGCTCCGATTCATTCAATCCGCGAACCGAATAACCACGCTCGAGTACGGCGTTCAAACTGTCCTCAAACAAATGAACTGGCAGGCTCGACACGTTTACTTTGGGTATCCAAGTGCGACGCATCTCGAGAAATTGCTTGCGTTGTAAAAACTGGATTTCTTGAAGTTGATGCTCAAGAAGTTGCGCCCGAAAAATCCGATCTTTTGCCACGTCACGAACAATTCGCTCGAACATCGCCTCCTCGAGTTGTCGCCTCAAGCCGTTGTCAGTCGCGGGATCAATGGCAAATTCGAGTGTGGTCGTGAACGGGTGAAACGAACGTTCAAAGCGTGTCATCATCCCAAGAAGCTGTTCGTGTTGAAACGCCAGAAACGTGACCGAATCCCGTTTTGGAAGGTGCAATTCCCATTCTGATTCGGAGCCCGAGGCCCATGCGTTTCGCAACAACTGCTCGAGCACAGGCTGATCTTGTGCAGTGCAGGTTTTAACATCCAGACTGGTCACAACCCACAGTAACGCGGGTCTTACGAATCGTGATGGCGTTCCATCCTGGGTTAAGCCTCATCTGGCACACTGCGCTCACCAGTTCGCTTGCAGTGCATTCCCAACTTCGCTACACTCGGTGCAAACTTACACCTGGTCAACGAATCGTCTCGAGCGCTCTCATCCCCGAAGGAGCCCGCATGAATCACATCAGCTTAAATCAAATCAGCACGAATCCAATCTGGTTTCAAAAGTACGAACCCGGCGTGCCTCGAGAACTGATCTACCCGAACGCACCGCTCTCGCAATTGCTCGAGGGGGCCACAAAACGCCATCCGAAACGCACCGCGATTGAATTCCTGGGCTTCACCATGACCTACGCCGAACTGCTCGCGCAGGCCAGCAAATTCGCGGCGGCATTGCAAGCCCAAGGCGTGACCAAGGGCGAGCGCGTGGCGATCATGCTGCCGAACTGCCCGCAATTCGTGATCGCTTTTTTTGGCACGATGCTGGCTGGCGCAATTGCTGTGAACACCAGCCCGTTGTACGTCGCCCGTGAACTCGAGCATCAATTGCAAGATTCTGGCGCGACCACATTGGTGATGCTGAATTTGTTCTACCCGCGTTTCGAGGAGATTCAAACTCGAGTCCCCATCAAGCGCGTGATCGTGACCGGCATTCAGGATTGCTTGCGTTTCCCGAAGAATGTCCTGTACCCGATCAAGGCCAAACGCGAGGGAACTTGGGTCGATGTTCACCCTCGAGTCAGCACCGATTCTACTGGGGGCACTTCAACCGTGACGATGTGGAAATCCTTCCTCGAGCACAAGCACGAATTGACCCGAGTGGATATGCAACCGGACGACATTGCGCTTTTGCAATACACGGGTGGCACGACTGGCACACCGAAGGCCGCGATGCTCTCTCACCGGAATTTGATGGCGAACGTGGCGATGGCTGCCGCCTGGAATCCTGGCCTGAAAGACGGCGAAGAAATCATGCTTGGCGTAATTCCTTTCTTTCATGTCTATGGCATGACTGCTGCAATGAACCTCGCCATCAAAAACGCGGCAACGATGGTTTTGCTGCCGCGCTTCCAAACCAAAGACGTGCTCGAGACGATTCAGAAACACAAGCCGACATTGTTTCCGGGTGTGCCAACCATGTACGTCGCCATCAACAATTTTGCCGATGTCAAAAAGTACGACCTCTCGAGCATCAAGGTTTGCATTTCCGGCGCGGCCCCATTGCCGCTCGAGGTCGCACGTGCGTTTGAGAAGCTCTCCGGCGGGCGGCTTGTTGAGGGTTACGGCCTGACCGAATCGAGCCCGGTGACGCACGTCAATCCCGTTTTCGGTGAACGCCGTGAGGGTTGCATCGGCCTGCCGCTTCCGGGTGTGCAATGCCGCATCGTTGATGCCAACGGCAACAGCTTGCCGCAAGGCGAAGTCGGCGAACTCGCCATCTCCGGCCCGAACATCATGCTAGGGTATTGGCGCAAACCCGAGGAAACCGCGAAGTGCATCCTCGAGTCCTTGGACGGTGGCAAAACTCCGGGCCGTTGGTTGATGACCGGCGACATGGCCCGCATGGACAGTGACGGGTATTTCGCTATTCATGACCGCAAGAAAGACATGATCGACGCGAGCGGTTTCAACGTCTACCCTCGAGAGGTCGAAGAGGTTCTGTACACGCACCCCGCCGTGCAAGAGGTCGTCGTCGCAGGAATTCCCGATGCGTACCGTGGCGAGACGGTCAAAGCCTATGTGATCCTCAAAGAAGGCCAAACACTGACCGAAGCCGAACTGATTGAATTCGCTCGAGGCAAAATGTCCGCCTACAAAATTCCTCGAGCGGTGGAGTTCAGAACGGAATTGCCAAAAACGCTGGTCGGCAAGATTTTGCGCCGCAAGCTGATCGAAGAGGAACGCGCCAAGCTCGAGGCGCAGTCGCAAAGCGCAGCATAAATCTCAGGATTGAGGGTTCGGCGGTGCTTGCGCGAGCGCGATGATTGCGCCCAACGCGAGCACCGCCGCCGACCATCCCAAGCCAGCCTGTAAGCCTCCGGCACCATCACTCAAAATGCCCGAAACGAGCGGCCCGAGGCTCTGACCAGCGGCAAAAATCACGGTGAACAGCGCAATCCCGGCACTCCAGGCGCTCGAGGGCAGGTAACGCCTGGCGAGTGCGGTCGTGGCGGCCACCACCGACAGAAACGAACCGCCAAAACAAACTGCCGAGACCAACATCACCGGCAGGGCGCTCGAGACGAGCGGTAAGGCCGCTCCAAACGCAACCGTGGCGAGCGTGGCACTGAGACCTCGAGCGGCGGGCCAGCGGGTGATTGGAGTGCTCCAGACGGTTGGTGCCAGCATCGCGGCAATACCGAGTACGGCCCAGAAGACAGCGACCTCGAGTGTACCTGCACCGTTCGCCCGAATAAACGCGACCGAAAACGTCATGTAAGCGATGTAGCCGAGCGCGAAACAAAAATACGCCGCGAACGACCAGGCCAGAATCCACGGTGAAACACGGGCCGAACTCGAGGTTTGGGCATGTTGATCTGGAAGCCGCCACGCCGTCAGGCTCGAGACGATTCCAATTGCAATTGCGGCCAGTCCGAGCACAAACCACAATGATCGCCAATCGCTTCCGGCCTGAATCGCAAACGGCAAACTGATGCCGGACAGCAAAATCCCGAAACCGGCCCCGGCGTAATACGTCGTCAGCAGCAGGCCAGATTGTTTTGGAACGCTCGAGGCCGCGTGGGAAGTGAGCACTCCACCGGTCACGAAAATAATCGCGCCACCAATTCCGGCCATCGCTCGAGCCAGCAGCAACCAAACGTAGACATCACTCGAGCCGCTGGCAAGCAAAGCCAATGCGGTCAGAACCAGAGCGCCGATGAACGCAACTCGAGCACCGATGGCCCGCATCAATCCTCCTGCCACGAGCGCCCCGATCAAATACCCGAGCGCATTCGCCGTGTTCATGCCGCCCGCGAGCGAGTACGACCAATTCAAATCTTGACGCATCACCGGCAGCAACAGTGCATACGCGAATCGCGCAAAACCAAGCGCCACCATCGGCCCGAGCGCCAAACCGCAAGCGATCAAAAACGGTGATGAAGTCTTGGTCATATCGGTAATTTTCTCAACAGTGTTCTCCTGAGCATCTATCTCCTGAGCATCTATCTCCTGAGGCCTCGAGCTTGAAAATCTGTTCATGGCTTGCATCATGCGGGCGCAACCGTGACGAACGTTTCAGCCCGCATCGAAACATACCTTGCACCAAAGCCTCTACACTCGAGACATGATTGCGAATCCTGTCGAACCCGACATCTCGAGCATTGCTGCATTGATTGGCGAACCTGCCCGAGCCGCGATGCTGACCGCGCTGATGGGCGGCATTGCCCTGCCCGCTGGAGAACTCGCCGAGATTGCCCGCGTCAGTCCACAAACCGCCAGCACGCACCTGCAAAAATTGCTCGAGGGTCAATTGCTGATGGTCGAAACGCAAGGCCGACACCGTTACTACCGACTCTCGAATGCGAGCGTGGCCCAAGCACTCGAGGCGTTGCAGGTGATCGCACCGGTTCAGACTCGAGGACGCAATCTGCCAGACCAAGACTTGTGTTACGCCCGCACCTGCTACGACCACCTGGCCGGAAAACTTGGCGTGCAATTGTGCCAAACCATGCTCGAACACGGCTGGCTCGAGGTTGCACCAAACGAATTTGTGCTGACCGATCTTGGCCGAAAAAACCTCGAGCAATTCGGCGTGCAGATTCCCAATCGTGGCAAAGCCCGAGCCTGCCTGGATTGGACCGAACGCCACCATCACCTCGGCGGAGCGCTCGGACGTGCATTGACAACACAACTGCTCGAGCGGCGTTGGTTCGCACGAATACCAGACACTCGAGCATTGCGATTGACCGAACCGGGCCGCACCGGTTTGATCCGCGAGTTCGGAATGCGACTCTAAATTTCTGCTGTAGATTTCCCTGATCAATCCAACGGATCGAACACATCGGCCACAGCGGTCTCAAAATTCGGCAGGCTCGAGACTTGAATAGATTCACCTTGGCCGAAAATCTTTTCGGTGTTATCGGAAAAAATAAACACTGTGATTTGCTGACTTCTCGGATCAACCAACCAATATTCAGAAACCCCATGCCTTTTGTAATACTCGAACTTGATGGTTTGATCCCGTTTTGCGGTCGAAGGCGAAAGCACCTCCACAACCCAATCCGGCGCGACCAGCACCTCTCGAGCAAACGATGGTTTTAACTCGGCCCGGTCACGCGAAACGTACATGAAATCCGGTTCAACACCGTCCCGAGGCTCGAACACCAAACCCATTGGCGCGATGAAGGTTTTTCCGGGCCGTTTGCCTTGAGCAAAGGTTCGCAGATAAGTATCAACGAGATAACCCATGTTCTTAACGACGATTTGATGCCAATCGGTTGGTGTTGCACTCACAAACAGTTCTCCATCCATGACTTCGCGCCGCAATCCGTTCCGAGGAAGGTCACGCACATCGTCATAGTTCACACGTGCAACTTGCGTCATGGCTGGATTGTACAAAAGAACGGTTTAACTTGCGTGAAAACCCGAAACTTCTGCTCGAGTCGGCGGATTCGCCCCGGCCCGTGTGCAATTGATCGCCGCCGCCTGCGCCGCGAACTGCATCACCTCGAGCCAAGTTTGATCGCTGTGCGTGGCGAGTTGTTCGGCGCGTTCATGTCCATGCTCGAGCAGGCTGACCATCAATCCAGCGGTGTACGTGTCGCCCGCGCCAACAGTGTCAATCACACTGACTTTCGGGGTTGGCACTTGCAGGCGTTCATGACCGGCACGGTACAGGCTGCTGCCATGCTCGCCTCGGGTGATGATCACGACACTTGGACCTTGCGCGATCCAATCGGCGGCAACATCATCCAAAGATTTGTCCGGCTCGAGCCAACCCAAATCCTGATCGGACACTTTGACCACATGCGCCAGTCGCAACCAGTTGCGCAACTTGCGTTTGTAACCCTCGAGATCGGGCGTTAGAGCCGGACGGCAATTCGGATCGAAAACCACGGTGACATTGTGGTTCAAACTCGAGCGGTGCTTGCCAATGATTTCGGTGATGCTGGTCGAGGTTGGATCGCTCAGCAAACTGATCGAACCGAACTGCATGAATTTCAGGTTTGCCGGCAAGATTGGGCGCGGTTGCGGATCGTACATCGTGTCTGCCGCTCGAGAATTCATGAATGAAAAATGTGCCTGACCATCCCGTTCTTCAACAAAAGCCAACGTCGAATGCGAATCCGACTCGAGCACGTGCGAGGTGTCAATTCCATTTTTGGTCATGTGTTCGCGCAGACTCGCGCCGAACAGATCGCTCGAGATTTGCGTTAAAAACATCGTCGATTGCCCGAGCCTTGCGGTTGCGGTCGCCACGTTCAAGCTCGAGCCGCCAATGAATCCTTGGAACGCCAGAGCGCCGGTGCTTTTGAAATCGATCAGTGCCTCACCAAGAATTGCTATTTTCATCGAATCTCCTCGAGTTGTTCAAATCCGTTACAGGGTCTGCAATCGTTTACAACTCAAGTTTACCCGAGAACACGCGATCAACCAAACACCGTTTTAACCAAACAAAATATGAGGCTGCTCGAGCAATTTGCGCAAGCTTTGCAGGAACAACGCGACCTCGACCCCATCGACGGCCCGATGATCGGCACTGACGGTCAAGCGCACGGTTTTCGCTACCCGAATCGCACCGTTGTCCGCCACGACCTCCTCGAGCACCGCGCCGACCGCGAGAATCGCCACGTTCGGCGGCAAGATGATCGCACTAAATTCTTCGACACCAAACATGCCCAGGTTCGAGATGCAAAAACTTGCGCCAGAAATATCCTCGGCTCGAGCACGACCGGCGGCGGCACGGGCACGGATTTCTTTGACGCTGGCATTGATCTGCGGCAAAGACAGTGTGTCGGCATTTCGCACGACACTCGTGACCAAACCATCCGGCGTTGCCGTCATCACACCGATGTGAACGCTCGGATTCAAGCGCACGGCATCACCTTCGAGCACGGCATTCAAACGTGGGTGTTGTTTCAACGCGAGCGCCACCGCTTTGACGATGGCATCGTTGACCGAAGCACTCGAGCCTCGGGCCTTTCCGATCTCGAGGCCACGCATGAAGCCGGTCAGATCGGCTCGAGTGCGCACGTAAAAATGTGGAATTTCGGTTTTGGATTTGACGGTGGTTTTTCCGGTGGCGATTTCGATTCGGGTCAGGCGGTGTAATTCAGACTCGGGATTGGCGGGTTGCGGATTTGTCTCGAGGGTGGCGATGGGTGTTGGGATGGGTACGGGGGCGGGCGCAAGTGCGGGCGAGGCTCGCCTCGCCCCTACGGTTGGTGCAGGCGCAGCATGCTGCGCCCCTACGGAAGACGGAACGGTGGTCGAGGATGTTCCAGAATTGCGAATATCTTCCGTGGTGACACGACCTCTTGGGCCTGTTCCGGTCACGCTCGAGAGATTCACATTCAATTCTCGGGCGGCACGGCGGGCGGCGGGTGAGGCTCGCACAATGCTGGTCAATACGGTAGTCGAGGTTTCAACGACTGGACTCGGGGCGACAAGCGGTGCGGGTGCAACCGACATGGCCGAAACTTTTGCTGGCACACTCGAGCTTTCCGTCTCCCCTGCCCTGTGAATTCTGGCGAGCGGCTGCCCGACTTTGACGATGGTTCCCGCTGCCGCCAGAATTTCCTCGAGCACAAAATCTTCGAGCGCAGGCATTTCGGCCACAATTTTATCGGTCTGAATTTCGGCGACGGTTTCGCCACGTTTGACGTTATCGCCAGCTTTTTTCATCCAGACGAGAATTTCGCCCTCTTCCATCGTTTCGCCCATTCGTGGAAGCTCGAGAAAACTCATGCGCTTCCCCGATTGGCTCGGCGCATCAAGCGTCTTGCGATGGCGATGATTCGGGCTGGACTCGGCACGCTGCCCGCCTCGAGCGTGGGTGAAACAGGAATCGGAATGTCCTCGGCGGCGAGGCGCAAGACGGGTTCCTCGAGATAATCGAAACACTCCTCTTGAATCAGGGCCGAAAGTTCCGCGCTAGCCCCAGCCGTAAGCGTGTCTTCAGTAACGATCAAAGCGCGACCAGTGCGTTTGACAGAATTCGAGATCGTCTCGAGGTCAAGCGGGTTGAGCGTGCGCAAGTCGATCACTTCAACTTCGATGCCCTCTTTGGACAATTCCTCGGCGGCTTGCAAACTGTAAAAAACCATCCTCGAGTACGTCACAATCGTCATGCTGTTTCCGGCGCGACGCACGACGGCTTTGCCCCACGGTGCGGCAACCTCGTCGAGCATTCCTTTGCTGGCGTACAGGGCTTTGTGCTCGAGGAAAATCACAGGGTCCGGCAAAGAAATAGCGGCACGCAGCAGGTGATAGCAGTCGGTCACGGTGGCGGGCGCGGCGACACGCAATCCCGGTGTGTGCCAAAACATTGCCTCGAGCGATTGCGAATGCTGTGCGCCACCGGAACGCCCGGTTCCCATCGGTGCCCGCAGGACCATTGGCACGCCGATTTGTCCGCCGAACATGTAACGAATTTTCGCGGCCTGATTCGCAATTTGATCCATCGCCAGGTAGCCAAAATCGACGTACATCAATTCCGCTATCGGTTTGAGGCCCGTCATGGCCGCACCGACCGCCGAGCCGACAATCGCCGGTTCCGAGATCGGCGTGTCAATGATTCGCGCCTCACCGAACTCCTCGAGCATTCCTTTTGAAACAGCGTAAGCGCCACCGTAACGGGCGACCTCCTCGCCGATCAGAATCACGCCGGGGTCACTTTGCATTTCGGCTCGCATGGCTTCACGCAACGCGGCACGGTATTCGATTTCGGTGCCGAATGGTGCGCCAACAAATTTGCTCGAGGTTGCGGTCATGCCTGACCTCCGTAGGGTGCGCCGTGCGCACCATGTCGCGGCTGGTGCGCACGGCGCACCCTACAAAAACGGGTCATTGCGAACCTCCCAGGATCGAATCGAGCCTCGAGTCCACCGTCACCGGTTTGGGTTGCGCGGCATCGAAGACATCTTCAAACATGCTCTCATGCTGCGGCGAGGCGCTGGATTGCGCGAACTCGACGGCACGATCCATCTCGTCGCTGGCGTTCTTATCAAGATTCGCCAGATCGCCCGGTTTGAGCATTCCGGCGGCCTCGAGAATCGCGGCCTGATTCAAAATCGGATCGCCTTTGCGACCTTCGAGTTCCTCTTGTTCGTCACGGTACGGACTTTTGTCTTTGCGGGCGTGACCGTAAAAACGGTAGCAGTTCGCCACAATAAATCCCGCACCTTTTCCGGCCCGAGCGTGTTCGATCAATTCGTTCGCAGCCTCGAGCACGAGTTCGGGTTGCGTGCCATCGACCTCGATTGCGTTCAGTCCGAAGCCTCGGGCACGACCAGCGAAATCGAGTGTGGCGCTGGCGCGATCAATGCGGGTTCCCATGCCGTACTGGTTGTTGATCACGGCGAAAACGACCGGCAGTTTCCACAAGGCCGCCATGTTCATGCTTTCAAAACAAATCCCCTGCTGCATCGCACCATCGCCAAAAAACGCCACGCTGACACTTCCCTGATTTAAGACCTTGCTCGAGAGGCCCGCACCGACCGCCGCCGGAATGCCGCCGCCGACAATCGCATTTGCTCCCAGATGCCCGAGGCTCATGTCAGCAATGTGCATGCTGCCGCCCTTGCCGCGACAGTAACCGGTTTCTTTGCCCGCGATTTCGGCCATCATGCGGTTGACATCGCCACCTCGAGCCACGAAAATTCCATGTCCGCGATGGTGGGTCGTGAAGGTATCCCCCGGTTTCATGGCGAGCGCCACGCCCGCCGCCGCGCCCTCCTCGCCAATTGAAAGATGCAGCATCGAACCTGCCGTGCCGCCCTTCAAGAACAACTCGCCAACTTTTTCTTCAAAGGCACGAATGCGAACCATGGTGCGCAACAACTCGAGACGCTGCATCGGTTTCAAAGTTTTACTGGTGCTGATATTGGGAATGGGTGCGGTCATGCGGGAGCCTCCTCGGGCAGTGATCGAACTTGGGTGAAATTTGGGTGAAAGCTGTCCTTCGAGCGGGTCTCGAGATGGACGGCAAAGGTTTGCAGTGACGCAACACGATACGACAAGAATCAAAACAGGATCGGGTTTTTGAACCAATTTTGCGGGGTTGGAAATCGGGATGAATTGATCCTCGCTTCGAGGGCGATCACAGGGATCGCCCCTACGAAAACCATGTGATGTAGGGGCGAACTCCATGTTCGCCCTCGCCAGAAACCCAAATGGGCCAGAACAAAACCCCTAACCCATCGCCTCAGCATCGGCCCGAAAGGTGCGTTCCGCCTCGAGCGTCTGCGGGTGGTCCAACAATTTCGGCAGCAGTTTTGGCGGCACGGTGATCGATCCGACTCCAATCTCGAGCAGGCTCAAAACCGCTCCTCGAGTGCGTGCGCTCGCCACGAGCAATCGCGTTTGATTCGTCGGATACCTGGAAATCAGCGTTTGCATTTTTTGAATCAAGCCCAGTCCATCCTGTCCGCTGTCCTCGAGCCTGCCCAAGTACGGCGCGGCGTAAGCCACCCCAAGCTGTGAGGCGAACAACGCCTGCTCGAGCGCATAGACGGCGGTCAGTGTGACTGGCACGCCCTCCGAAGCGAGAATCGCGGCGGCTTTCAAACCGTCACGCGTGGCCGGAATTTTGGGCACGATACTGCCGGGCGGTCCGTACTCTAAAAAATTTCTCGCATCGCGCAGAATGCCGTTCGCATCTTGCGACCAGACTTGAAGCTGCACGGCCTGCGCTCCCAAATCCAGAATGCTCGAGACGAATCCTGGCAGGCTGGCACGGGTCAGATTGGCTCGACGCAAGAGGGTTGGATTGGTGGTCACACCGTAGACAACTGGACTTTCGAGACCATCACGCAATTGCTCAAGGTCGGCACTGTCGAGGTACAGGTGCATCGGTTCGTGAATGATCGGCTCGTGCCTGACTGTCTCGTGCTTGATCATGTGGTCCTGGCTCGAGCACACGATTCGCGTTCGATCAAACGGGTGGGCAGACGCACGATGCTCGAACTGCTTTTGATGGCGCGAGATTTTCCTGCATCAAGATGTTCGATGATGATTTCAGCGGCGCGTTGTCCCAGTGCGTAACTGCTTTGCGCGATCACGGTCAATGGTGGATTGGTGAGGCTTGCCCAGTGCGCGTCGTCAAATCCGATCAGGCTGATCTGTTGCGGAATGCGAATATTTTGGGTTCGCAACGCCTGCAAGACTCCGACCGTCAGCACGCTCGAGACGACGAACCAAGCTGTGGGCTGCGTGGCTTCGGCCAGCAATTCGAGCGCGGCGCGTTCGCCGTCCTCTTTGCTGTACGGGCTGTACTTGATCCATTCGGGCGGCACGTTCAGCCCGTGCTGCGCGAGCGCATTCTGAAATCCTTGCAGCCGTTCCCGGCCCGAGGTCAGTTTTTGATCACCGGCAATCACACCGATTTTCGT
>JAYURE010000371.1:0-1790 GCA_043756345.1 Deinococcales bacterium
CTCAAACGCCTCGGCTGTGATCGACTGCAAGGATTTTGGTTCAACCGTCCAATCGAGGCGCAAGAACTCGAGAAGCTGTTGCAACGAGACGATGGTCCGATCCGAACGTTGATGCCGCACGTTTCGGTGAACTGAGGAATTGAGTTCTAGCAGGTTCAAGCCTTTTCTTACAACTCGAGCGGTAGTGCTAACCGTGCCTCTCGTACAACTCGAGCGGCAACCCATCCGGGTCCGGGAAAAACGTGAAGCGCTGATTGGTGAATTCGTCCACACGGACCGGTTCGACACTCACACCATGTGACTCGAGATGATTGACGCAGGCATCCAAATCCGTAACCTCAAAGGCAATGTGTCGCGCCCCTCGAGCCTCCGGGTGCGTTGGACGCGAAGGTGGATTCGGAAAGCTGAACAGTTCGATCTGCGTTCCATCGGGCAGCAACAAGTCGAGTTTGTAAGAATCTCGAGCCTCGCGGTAGACCTCACGGATGACCTCGAGCCCAAGAATCTGGGTGTAAAAATGTTTTGAGACGGTGTAATCCGACGAGATCACTGCGATGTGATGCAACCTTGAAAGCTTCATGCCCCAGTTTCGCACACAAGCATCAACGCCCGAGCCGAGATTCAACCTGCCAGAATCTTCTCGAGTTTCACGAACGCGTTGTAATCCGGGATGTGCGATTCGCTCGAGCCACGGCCCGCCTCGAGCAGCACATTTCCTTCGGGCCAATGGACTTGCAGGTTGCCGGGTTTGACCGGCGCAACCAGCACGCGACCATCCATGCTTCCGTGTTGGCTCGAGAGTCGCACCTCATCGCCCGTCTCTAGTTTGAGTTCTTTGGCATCCAAACTCGAGATCAGCACCGCCTCACGTACCGCGCCATTCAGGGCATCTTTTTGTTCGTGAATCATCGAGTTGAACTGCTTGCCGCGCCGGGTGGAAACGCGAAACATGCCTTCGGGAAAAACCTCGCCACGAATCTCGAGACGTGAAAAATTGGCGCGACCACCTGGCAGCGCGAACTCGCCGTTCTCGCACAAGTACCTGCCGCCGTACTGAAATTGATCACCTTTTCGCTCGAGGGTTTCGATGCCCGAATAGAACGGAACGACCCGAGCAATCTCGTTGCGAATCGCGGGCGAGTTCGTCTCGAGTTTACCCTCGAGATCAGGATTGACCAGCATGGCAATGTCGTTGAAGACCTCGATTTCACTGCGGGCCTCTTCGATGCGCGGGCCAGGAATTTCTGGCGAGAAAATCACGCGGCGTTCGGTGCTGGTTTCGGTCACGCCGCCGGGAATCTCGTATCGGGTCATGGCGGGCAACACGATCACGTCCTCGCCATCGACCAGCATTTGCGAGGACAAAAACAAATCCATGTGAACCCGCAATGGCACACGCTCGAGCGATTCACGCACCGCATCCGGGTTCGGCATGACCTCGAGAAAATTTCCGCCGACACTGACGAGCACATCCAATTCGCCACTCGCGGCAGACTCGAGCATTTCTGGTGCGGTCAAGCCTTTGGTCGATGGAATCTCAAAACCGTACTGCGCCTCGAGCGCCTTCGCGTTCTCTGGCGTGACCGGCTTTCCACCGGGCAACGCCGTGGCATATGCGCCCATCTCCGCACCACCCTGCACGCCGCTGTGCCCACGAATCGGCATCAGGCCACACCCTTCGCGCCCAACAAAACCTCGAGCTAAAGCCAGATTGACAATCGCCCGGACGTTGTCCTCGCCGCAGACATGCTGCGTGATGCCCATGCTCCACACCAGAATCGCCCGTTTCG
>JAYURE010000372.1:0-4832 GCA_043756345.1 Deinococcales bacterium
CGAGAAACTTTGTTGTACTGCAAGTTGTTGGTTTGGAAATCGGGAAGTTATTTCATCCCAAGTCCTAAGTCCCGTTTGTCCTATTTCGCACCCACTCCAAACACTGCTTTTGAAACGCCGCCCGAGGTTGCGGGCCACAGGAGAACACCGTGACGCTGACCCCACGCTCGAGCAAACAATTGAAGCTGGCCCTCACCTACGCGGTGCTGAGCCTGGGCGCTCTGTTCATGCTCTTCCCGATCTTCTGGATGGTCACGACCGCCTTCAAATCCGAGACCGAAATTTTTGCAACCCCGGTCCAATGGCTGCCCTCGACGCTGCACTGGGAGAACTTCACGGTGCCGCTGACAGAAAAACCGTTCGCCCGCTGGTTTTTCAACAGCATCCTGATCGCCTCGAGCGTCACGCTCGGCAACCTCTTGATCTCGTCGCTGGCCGGGTTCGGCTTCTCCAAGTACCGCTTTCCGGGACGCGGCCTGCTGTTCCTATTGATCCTGGCCACGTTCATGATTCCGTTGCAGGTGACGATGATTCCACTGTTTTTCATCGTCAAAGGTTTGGGCTGGGTCAACTCGTTCTGGGGCCTGATCGTGCCGATCATGGTCGATGCCTTCGGCATCTTTTTGATGCGCCAGTTTATCGACGAAATCCCGAACGACTACATCGATCAGGCGAGAATCGACGGCGCACCCGAGTGGCGCATCTGGTGGAGCGTGATCTTACCGATGACCTGGCCGATCCTCTCGGCGCTCGGAATCCTGACCTTCCTGGCGAGCTTCGACGAGTTGCTGTGGCCCCTGATCCTCGTGACCAGCGACGAGATGCGAACCGTGCCGCTCGGCCTGGCGACCTTCGAGAACACTTACCAGACGATCTACAACCAACTGATGGCGATGGCGCTCCTGGCGATGATTCCGGTGTTCGTCGTGTTCGTCGTGTTTCAACGGCGCATCATTCAGGGCGTGACCTTCACCGGTCTGAAGGGATAAACCGTGAATGACCAACATCTCAACCCAGATCTGAACCCAGCGCCCCCGTCCGGGCTGACGGACACCCTCAGGCACTTCGACCTGAACACCGGGCAACTCGAGGGCCAACCCCGGCTCGAGCGTCACCTGAGCGATCTCGAGGGCATTTACAATGACGCGCAGGCGTACCAGAAAACACTCGCGCTCGGAAATCCCGTGGTTTACAGCGTCTCGAGCCTAGAGCCCGGTCATGGTGCGGGCGACCTGCACTACGGTCTCGGCGTGATCCAACCCGGTCGCGTCGGCCAAGAATTTTTCATGACCAAAGGCCACCTGCACGAATGGCGCGAGGCGGCGGAGGTTTACATTGGACTCTCCGGTGCCGGGCTGATGCTGCTCGAGCACGAGTCGGGCGGCGAGATTCGTGCGGTGCCGTTCGGGGCGAACAGCGTCGTCTACGTGCCGGGTTTCACCGCCCACCGCACGGTCAACGTTGGCAGTGAACCGCTGAAATACATTGGCGTTTACCCCGCACGGGCCGGTCACGATTACGGCGCGATCCGCGAGCAGAATTTCGCCCAGGTCGTGATCGCCGCGCCGGACGGGTATCGCGTGCTGCGAGCGATCAGAGTTTCATAGACAATCCGAGTCACAGTCCGAGTCACAGTCCGAATCTCAGCCCACATAAAAATATAAGAGGTGAACGTGTCCATCTTCAAGACCAAACCCATCCCCACCGAACAACCCGCCGTGAGCCTCGTCGAGCGCCCCTGGGGATCGTTCAAGCAGTACGCCTTCAACCAGGACGTGACGGTCAGCCTGATGACCGTGCTGCCGGGTCAACGCCTGAGCCTGCAATCGCACACCGCCCGCGCCGAGTTGTGGATCGTGCTCGATGCTGGCGCGAGCGTTCAGGTCGGCGAGGAAACCTTGAGCCCGCAACCCGGCGACGAGATCTGGATTCCGGTGGGCGAGAAACACCGGCTCTGCGGCATTGGCGACCAACCCGCCCGCGTGCTCGAGGTCGCCTTCGGCAACTGGCAACAGGCCGACATCACCCGTTACGACGACGATTACGCCAGAGTGCGGGACGGCGAGTGACGAACTCCCCCTCGAGTCGAGCCCGGCGAAAGACCACGCAAAGCCTGCTGCCCGCCACGCACGAACGCATCGCGGATCGCTACGACCTGTACCCGACTCACCCTTTGGGTTCCGGCGAGATCGAACTCGGTTTCGATGCGCTCGCGGCCCGACTGCTCGGAGAAACCCGGGTCACGCTCGAGGGCATGGCGGGCGTGCTGTGGGAGGACTTTCGAGAGCAACTGAACCTGGCGCTGGCGGCTCGAGGCGTTCGCAGCGCTTGGGTCAACATCGACGCGGCGCTCAAGTCCGAATCCGAACTCGAGGTCATGCTGAAGCCTTTTCTCGGTGGTGACGATCCAATTTTTGGTACGCGCTTCACGGGATCGCTCGAGGATTTCTTCGATCCCTCGAGACTCGAAACGATCCGGTCAAACCCGAGTACCAACCCGAGTACCGACCCGAGTACCGACCCGAGTACCGACCTCAATATCATCTACGGTTGCGGCTCGAGCCTCGCCGGATGGGACGGGTTGCTCGTCTACCTCGAGATGCCCAAAAACGAGGTCCAATTCCGTTCCCGCGCCGGAGTGCCAATCAACCTCGGTCTCGGGCGCACTCTCGGGCACAGCCTCGACGCGAAAAGCGCCTACAAGCGGGCGTACTTCGTGGACTGGCCCGCGCTGAACGCCCACAAAGGCCGCATCCTCGGGCGCATGGACGTGATCGTGGACAGCCAACGCCCGGACGAGATCAGTTTCTCGAGCGGACACTCGATTCGGGCGGGCCTCGAGCACCTGTCCCGCAGCGTCTTTCGTGCCCGCCCGTGGTTCGAGCCGGGACCGTGGGGCGGGCAGTGGATCAAGGCGCACGTTCCCGAATTGCCGCAGGACGCACCCAATTACGCCTGGAGCTTCGAGTTGATCACGCCCGAGAACGGCCTGCTGTTCGAGAGCGACGAACAAATGCTCGAGGTGTCGTTCGATAGCCTGATGTTCCAGGCGCACCGTAACGTGCTCGGAGGGGCTGCGGCGCGGTTCGGCACGGACTTCCCGATCCGCTTCGACTGGCTGGACACCGTGCGTGGCGGCAACCTCAGCCTGCAATGCCACCCGCGCCCCGAATACGCGCTCGAGCATTTCGGCGAACCGTTCACGCAGGACGAAACCTATTACATCCTCGAGGCCGAAGCCGAAACTGATGCCGATGCGGGCGTTTACCTCGGCTTCCAGGCGGGCCTCGATCCGCAAGCGTTTCGCTCGGCACTCGAGCACAGCCAGAGCACCAAGACTCCGCTCGAGGTCGAACGTTTCGTGCAGCGCCATCCGGCCTCGACCGGCGATCTGTTCCTGATTCCGAACGGCACAATCCACTGCTCCGGCGCGGGCGTTTTGGTGCTCGAGATCAGCGCCACGCCGTACATTTTTACCTTCAAAATGTACGACTGGTTGCGCTTGGACCTCGAGGGTCAACCGAGGCCGTTGAACATCGAACGGGCGATGAACAACCTCGATTTCACGCGCCAGGGCAATGGCGTCGCACAGACCCTGATCTCGAAACCACAGGTGCTCGAGTCTGGTGAGGGGTGGCGCGTCGTTCACCTGCCGACGCACCCGGATCAGTTTTACGACGTTCATCGGCTCGAGTTCAGTCAGCACTTTCAGGCCGAAACACACGACCAATGTCACGTTCTGGCGGTGGTCGCAGGTCAGGGCGTGATGCTCGAGGTCAACGGATCGCTGCGGCGTTTTAACTTTGCCGAAACCTTTGTTATTCCTGCCGCCGCCGGATCGTACATGCTCGAGAACCTCGGCCCGGACGAGGCGAAGGTCATCCGGGCGTTCGTCAAACCCAGCCACGAACGCAGCCTCGAACGCAGCCTCGAGCCCATAGCACAACGGGCGAAACCGTGAGCCTGATCCTCGGCGTGGACGGCGGCGGAACCAAAACGCACGCCGTCATCGCCGACGAGACCGGGCGCACGCTCGGCGAGGGATTCGGCGGCCCGACCAACATCGACGACCACACCCTCGAGACCGCCAGCGTCAATCTCGGGTGCGCCGTGAATGAGGCTCGAGCCAACGCCAAGCTCGAGTCCAAACCGTTCGCCGCCGCGTTCCTCGGGATCGCGGGCGTGGTCTGCGAGGCAGATCGCAGGCTCGTCCGAGAACTCGCCAACAGGCTCGAGCTATGCACGCCAGAGCACCTCGGTGTGGATCACGACGCACGGGTGGCGTTAGCCGGTGGACTTTCAAACCGTCCGGGGCTGGTGCTGATCGCCGGGACGGGTTCCGCCTGTTTCGGCCTGGGTGCGAGCGGCGAGCGCCACCTCACAGGCGGCTGGGGCCACCTGCTCGCCGATGAGGGCAGCGGCTACTGGCTCGGTCTGGAGGCGCTGCGGGCAGCCGTGCGCGGTTTCGATGGGCGCGGACCACGCAGCGCCCTCGAGCGGCGGGCGCTCGCCTTCCTCGGGATTCGCACCCCCGAGGAGATCATGCACCGCGTCTACGTCGTCGGCCTCTCACGCAGCGAACTCGCCGCATTTGCCCCGACCATGCTCGAGGTCGCCGCCTCGGGCGATCCGGTCGCACGCGAGATCGTCGAACTCGGAGCCAAAGCGCTCGCCGAGACCGTCGAGGTGACCGCCGCACGAATCAAGCTGGTCGCCCCCGAAATCGTCATGGTCGGCGGCATTCTCAAGTCAGAGGTGATGCTCGAGCCGTTGCGGGCGCACCTGCTGGCAAGGCTCCCTGAGATGCGCCTGGTTGTGGCGGAACTATCGCC
>JAYURE010000373.1:0-4832 GCA_043756345.1 Deinococcales bacterium
GCGAGTGGAATTTGCCAACGTGCGTACTCGAGCGTTTCGGTGACGATGCCTGGTGTTTCAAAAACCTCTGAGCCTTGCCAGCGGTCATGCTCGAGTGTGATGGTCACGGGTTTTTCGGTTTGGTTCTCGAGTTCGTAGGTGGTTTCTCGCACGTTGTATTCTTGGATTTGCAGGTACGTGCCGGTGATGCCGAGTTTCTCGAGGTGCAGTTCAAACTGGCTTTGTTCGCTGATGTTGACACCGAGTTCGATGGCGAAGGCGACGATCAATTCGCTGCCGGTTGGGGAAAATTCCAGCATCGCTTCACCGGCGTACTCGTGTTCTTCGAGTACCGTGACCGGGCCTCGCTCGAGCGTCAGGCCGGTCGTGTTTTTGAAGCGCAAACTGGCAACCGGATTGCGTGGGTGTTTGCTCGGGTTGTACAGCAGTTCGCGTTTCCCGGACAGTTTGCCACCAACGATGGGCACCATGCCGGATTGTCCGCGTGCGACGCTGACAGGTTGATCGATACGGTACGCGAACAGAGCGCCGCGTTCCTCGCCGCTCGAGGCTGTTGGTGCGCTTTGCATCATTTGTGATGACATTTTCGCTGTGGCTTGGGTTCTGCTGCGAGACACTGGTGATGGAGCAGCAGCCATCATGTAATCCATATTTGATTCCTCGTCCCTCGCGCTCGCGGCGAAGGCGATGGGTGCGCCAACCGTGCGTTCTTCGTCCTCGACCAGCGGGCGTTCTGGTGTGCGCGGCTCGAACAGCGCGTAGCGAAACGAGACGGGCATTCCAGCCATCAAACTCAGTTCGACATTCTCGAGGTCTTCTTCTAAGGTGTTGTCGAACAGGCCCCAGCCTTGCAAGAAAATGGCTCGAGCATTCGGGTCATCACCCGTTGCCACTTCGGAGATCAGGCGATAACTGACGCGCCACGCTGGGGCCGCCGCGATGTACTGCACGCTCAGGTCATGGTCCCCTGGGCTGAGGCGGACGATGGCGCTCGAGCGGTCCTCGTCACGTTTGGCGGATTGCAAACTGAATTGCAAATCGCCTTTCGCGGTTGCGTCCAGCACTTCGAGATGCTCGAGCGATTCAAGTTTGATGATGCTAATTCGACCATCATGCTCGAGTGAAATTCTGGCGCGTTCAAGGTGGTGTTCTTCCTCGAGTTCCACACCGAGCAAGGTTCCCTCGAGCGTGCTGGCTGCGGTTACGAGTCGAACCTGCTGGCCGCGCAAAGCACTGATCGCATCGGTCAAACCACGTTCATGCGAAAGCTCAAGCACGTGGCGGGCCGCGTTCGGATTTCGGTCAGCTGGCGTTGCAAATTCCACGCCGCGCACGGTTCCAAGGGCATCGAGCACGGTCAGGCTTTTGAGCACATCGTCCATCGCTTTGCGCGGAAACTCGAGCCGCAATTGCTCGCCGGAATGCAATCCGCGCCGTTCAAAAAATCCGAGGCCATGTTTGTACAAGGTGATCCGTTTGATCGGCAATGACTTTTCTTGACTCATGGGTGATTGTACCGGGAGAAAAGACAGGGAGAAGGTCAAAGGGAAAAGTAGAAACCTCGAACCGTCCCTTTGACCTTTCACCTTTTTGCTTTTACCTGCGCTGTTAAGCGTCGTCTAAACTCGCCAGCCCTTCCCGGATCGCGTACAGCGCCGCCTGCGTGCGGTTGTTCAATTGCAGTTTCGCAAAAATTTCGGACAAGCGATTGCGCACGGTTTTCTCGGAAATGTTCAATTTTAACGCGATTTCCTGATTGCTCGAGCCTTGCGCAAGAAGACGCAATATCGCGGCTTCGCGTTCGGTCAGGTCGCCACGTTTTTCGTCCGGTAAGGATTCTTTTTTCGCATGGAAATCCTCGAGCACGTTTTTTGCCATCTCGGGGTCAAGCAGCGTGTCGCCATCGTTGACCCGGCGGATCGCGTCGATCAATTCACTCGCATCTGCATCTTTTAACAAGTACCCTCGAGCACCGGCTTTGACGGCCTCGAAGACATACGAATCTTGGCGGTACATCGTCAAAATAATCACGTTGGCGTTCGCGTCAATCTCGAGGATGCTCTGCGTGGCCCGCACGCCGTCCAATTCCGGCATTTGAATGTCCATCAGGATAATGTCGGGTTTGGTGTCGGCGGCGTAACGCACGGCCTCACGACCATTTTGGGCCTCGCCGATCACCCGCAGGTCGGGTTCAGATTCGAGCAGGGATTTCATGCCTTGCCGAAACAGGGCGTGGTCATCGGCGAGCAGAATGCGGATCATGGCTCGAGCATACGCCCGTTTGGGGCTCGAGGTTTGGTCTGGGACACGGTTGGCACGAAACCATGCCCCCGGTAAGATTTCGTCATGCGCAAATTCATTCCGGTTTTTCTCGTCTTGCCCGCGTTCACGGTAAGTCTGTTTGGATTGTCTCAAGCACAAACCAGAATGCCAAGTGTGATCAACAACGATGCTCGAGCCGATGCCCGCAGCCCGTCACTGGCGATTGATTCAGATGGCCGGGTGGTGATCGCCTGGGTTGAGAAAACGAACGGCGCGTTCAATGCGTTCATCAAACGTTGGGATGGCACAGGTTTGACTGGTTCAGGTTGGGTCAGACTCGGCGGATCATTGAACCGCAATCCGAAATTCAATTCCTTCGAGGTTGCCCTGGACCTCGCACCGGACGGCACACCGGTCGCGGCCTGGATGGAACGCAGCAACATCAATCTCGGGAAAATCAGTGGTCCCGGAAAAATCCACACCGCCAAATGGACCGGCTCGAGTTGGCAAGAATTCGGACCATCGCCGACGAAATCGCCAACCAAGGCCGCCGATCAACCGCACGTCAAAGTCGATTCGCAAGGCAATCCCGTCCTCGCCTGGTCGGAGCTTTCAGCGGACGCGAATGCCGAAAGTTTTTACGTCAGCCGTTGGGATGGCTCGGGTTCAAATGGTGGCGGCTGGCAGGACATCGACATCGGCAGCCTCAGCACCGATTTGTCTGGCGCGTCACGCTCGAGGGACCTGGCCGTGACCAGCAAGGATGAACCGATCCTCGCCTGGAGCGTGCAGTATTTCGAGCCTGGACAGGCGGCGCTCGGCTTCAATGTTTACGCCGGACCATGGCAGGACAAGCATTGGGCGGCCCTCGGCGACACCTCCCTGAACCTCAGTCGCACGCATTACGCTGGCGCGGCCTCGATGGTTTTGGATGCGAACGACCATCCGGTGATCGCCTGGAAGGAGGCGAAGGATGGCTACGAAATTCACGTCAAACGTTGGACCGGCTCGAGTTGGCAGAAGATCGGGCGAGCCTTGAACGAGGGCATGGGGTTGGGCAGTGCGCCAAAAATTGCATTGGACCAGAACGGCAGACCGACCGTAGTTTGGATCGAAAACGCGGGCGCGGAAAACATTTTTGTCGCCCGTTGGGATGGCAAAACCTGGAAGATTTTTGGACGCAAACTGAACGCCAACCCGAAAGCCTACGCCACCTCGAGTTCGCTGGCGTTGGATGCGGCGGGCAATCCGGTCGTGGTTTGGAGCGAAGAGGTCGGCAAGGATCAGCAACGGATTTATGGGCTGCGATGGACGGGTCGGGAATGGGTGGCGCTCGAGACGGCTCGGTAGCGTTTGACTCGAGAACCTCTGCTCGAGCCATCCGTGGCCATCCGTTCACGTTTCGCGTTTCGTGTGCCAAAATGAATCACCTCGAGAAACTGACTTGCCTTTCGCCCATCCGCGTCGAGGTCTGATCTGGAGGTCATGTGAACGCCGCCATCAACGCCACCCTCGGCATCTTGTTTCTGGTTCTGGCCTTCGGCACGGTTTTTTTGATGTTCCGACTCTGGGGCTACCCGTTCGATCACGTCACGCACAAAAGCGCCGCGCCGCCCGGACTGATGCGCCTGCACCGCATGATGGGCATCGCGTACTTCGTGATTTACGTCATCTTGATGTTCCAAATGGTGCCGCGACTCTGGACGTATCAGGTCGAATTTCCGGCCCGCACCGTGGTTCACATCATTTGCGGCATCCTGATTGGCCTGGTGCTGATCTTGAAACTCAGCATCTTGCGTTTCTTTCGGCATTTCGAGGAATGGATGCCCGCGCTCGGAACATCCCTGCTGGTGCTGACCGTGATCCTGAGCAGCCTGTCGATTCCATTCACGGTGCGGGCGCAAGGCTTGGATGGGCGAACCTTCAGCCCCGCAAACCTCGAGCGTGTTCAAAACTTGTTGCCAGAGGCCGGGTTCGGCCCGGAGGTCAAACTCGAGCCGCTCGCCACGGTTGCAGCACTCGATTCGGGCCGTCAGGCGATGGTCACGCAATGCGCGGTCTGTCATGATTTACGCACAGTCTTGTTACGTCCACGCACGCCGTCAGATTGGTTTCAAACGGTCTCGAGAATGGCCGAAAAACCGAACCCGGCCGGAATCATCACGCTGACCGAACAGCAACGGATCGTGGCGTACCTGATTGCGATCACGCCAGATTTGCAAACCTCAGCGCAGGTCAAACGCCAGCAACAAACCCAGGTTCTGATGGCCTCGAGCATCGAACCAAAGAAACTCTTCGAGGTGGCTTGCTCGCAATGTCATCCGGGCAAACTGGTCGAGGCGCACAACTTCAAAGCCGAACCGTCCGAGGCGCTGGTGCAACGCATGGTGGCCAACAGCATGAAGGCGAGTGAGGCGGACTTGGCGGCGATTATTGCGTATTTAACTCAAACGTATGGCAAGTGATGCCCACACTCGAGAGTGAGGGATTCAGTGGCGCTCGAAGTCCTGTAAAATCGAGCATGGCAACCTGGATTTCACATCTGCGCATTGCTGAACGACTTCTTGAGT
>JAYURE010000374.1:0-4826 GCA_043756345.1 Deinococcales bacterium
GGTGTTGGCCGGTTTTTGTTCCTGACGTGGATCGGCATGGGCCAAAATGCGCCAACGGATCGTGTCCACGTCCCTGGACAAATCTTGCAAGATACGGAACGCTACGCCGTCGCCCTCACGCAAGATGCCCAACAGGATGTGTTCCGTGCCAATCACTTGCGAACCCAAGTTGCGGGCCTCGCTCGAGGCCAGTTCCATCACCCGACGGGCACGAGGTGTGATCGCTGGGGCCTCGGTGTGGCGCAAGCCCTCACCGCGACCAATGATCTCCTCGACACGACGACGGAAATTCTCGAGCGTCGCTCCAAACTCTGTCAGGATGCGGCAGGCGGTGCCGCCCTCACGCATCAAGCCCAAGAGCAAATGCTCTGGGCCGATCATCGCATGACCGAGCTTGCTGCCTTCCTCTCGAGCGTAATGAAACACCAAGCGTGCCCGGTCATCGTATCTGTTCACAACTTACCTCGTGATGCGGCCCTACAAAAGCAGAGAGAGGGTACGGAAGCTTTCGCTTGGTAACACTGGATTGTGCCGGAGGGAAGATTTGTCATGTTGTCTCGAGAAACATCGTACAGGACGGAACTTCAGCGATTCTAAAACGGGTTTCACTGCACTTTTGCACACTTGGCGCGTTGGTCACAAGTGACCTTGAAAAGAACGTCTTTAACATACCGCATTCTGAACGATTCGGGCGTGCTGAATAGCCGTGCACACACAATTGCGGCACGAACGCTGAAACCTCAAACGCAGCAACCTCGATTCAGGCTCGAGCTTGCATATTCTGCGGCTGTGTCAGGCGGAATACTTTGACCTTGAGCAACCCTCAATCCATTGGCTTACGTCATTTTGCGCTGGTGCTGAACAACGCCATTTGCGATCATGGTCCTGAACGGCTCGGGCCTGAAATCCAGGACCATGCCGCAAGCAAATTTCTCTGGGCAAATTTCTCTGGGCAACTTTTTCTGGGCAACTTTTTCTGGGCAAGAAGGACACGATCATGAAATTGCGAATCAAACTTGAGCGTCAAAAAATAGCCCGAGGTCACGGCTCGAGCCGGGCACAGGTGGTGCAGGCAGATCAACGCACCCAGCGCGAACGGGACCGTGGTGCCAGTAAGCGGGCGATCTTACGGCGTGAACTCGACGAACGTTGAGAAGCCTTGAAAACGAAACAGGATGATTGAAGCACCTCGAGCCGGAATCGCTCGAGGTGCTTCGCTGTTGGCTGGCCCAGGATCGCGGCTTTATCGAGGTTTAAGGAAGCCATCGGATCATTATTGAACTCAGGTCGATGCTTATCCTGGATCGGCTGTCTGGAACGTAAAAAGAATCGGCGCAAACATCAGAAAACCTAATCGAGAATGAATTACTTCAGCCCCTGATCGCAACTTCAAAGACTTTCACGAACAACAGCAGGAGACTCAAATGCACAAAACAAACCGGAACAAAACGAACCTGAGCAAAAATGCCATTTTCGTCAGCACCTTCGTTGCCGTCGTCACTGCCACCTCGAGCTTCACACTGCTGGCTGCGTCAGGTCAATTCGAGGTCTGCGCCAAAGCCCAACAAAAAGACACGCCAGACACCGCCTCGTTTGGGTTCCTGACCCCAGGCAACAACGGCTACCTGCTTTACGCTGGCGATTTTTCACCCAATAACTTTGCCATTGATGGACGCACCCAATACTACGCGCAGCTTGACCAGGCACTCAAAAGCAAAGGCGTTCAACTGATCGTCTCACCATTGCCGAGCCGGACGATTGTCTACCCGGAAGTGCTCGACAAAAACCAAGCCCTGCAAAGCACCTACAACACCGACGTGGCCCGAGAGAATTACAAAAAATCGTTTCAACGCCTGACCGACCTGGGCCTTCACACCACAGACCTGCTCTCGACGGCCATCAAACAACGCCAGACGGACGACTCCAAAAACCTGTACTTCGCCCGTGACTACCACTGGACCAGCGAAGGCGCAAGGCTTTACGCGCAGGCCACAGCACGAGAAGTCATGAAGTTCGAGGCGTACAACAGCCTGAAAAAAGAGAAATTCACCAATGTCTACGATCACAGCGAAAACGCCGAAAGTCGCCTCGCATACCTGCTGCAAACGGTCTGCGGCACCAAAACACCGCCCGAAAAAATCAATGTCTACGAAACCACCCGCGAAGGTGGCAACCTGCTCGGAGACGATGCGTACCCGGTGGTCATGGTCGGCTCGAGTTACAGCGCCGAGGCCAAATACAACTTTGAAGGCTTCCTCAAAGAGGCCCTGGGCAGCAACGTCCTCAATGTCGCCGTCAGTGGTGGCGGTTACAGCGCCTCACTCGAGGGGTATCTTCTGGGCAAAGACTACGCCAGTGAAAAACCCAAATTCCTGATCTGGGAATTCGCCGCGAGCATGACCCCATGGGATCAAACCGCACTGCGCGAAATCATCCCCAGCGTTTACGGCGATTGCGCCTCGAGTGCCGCAATCCTCGAGCGTAAATCCAGCCTGCAAGGACCAACCAGCGTCTTGAAGAATACCGCTGCCAAAGTCGATGCAAACAAAGATTTCGTGTCGCTGAAATTTGCTGACAAAACCCTCTTAAACTTTGATTTGAACCTGAAATTCGATGACGGTCAACAAGAAATAATCAAGATCTCGCGCTCGGACCGGATTGCGAACGAAGGTCAGTTTTACTTAAAACTCGCCAGTGAATTCAAAGGCAACCTGAGCGAAGTGACCGTGATTCCAGGCAAGAAAACCCAAAGTGAAGTCAGCGCAAAAATCTGCCGCATCTGAAGTATCGAGCCAAACCAGAACTCCGGCGATTCCTGCTGGAGTTTTTTCGTAGACTACCCGCGTGAACCTCGAGCAATCCAGCGAACTTCTGCTTGGTATTGATGTTGGAACGAGCCTGACGAAAGTCGGCGCATTCACCTCGAGTGGCGAGGCATTGAGTTTGCACACTGCGCCGATGCCAATCACCTGGGATGGACCAGAACAAGCGCAACACGATCCGCTCGAGCTTTGGGAAGTGGTCTGTGAATTGTTGCGCCAAATCATGCTCGAGATCGATCCAAAAAAACTGGCTTGTGTTGGCCTCAGCAGTTTTGGCGAGGCGGGCGTGCTCGTCTCCAAAGATGGAACGCCACAAACACCGATCTTTGCCTGGTTCGACACGCGCCCGATTGGATTGCTTGAGAAAATCGATTTGCAAGCTTTGCGTCGGAAAACCGGAATTCTGGCCGATCACACGTACAGCCTCTCGAAAATCCTCTGGCACGCAAAGCAACTCGAGATCAGTGGTCTGACCTGGCTTTCGACCGCCGATTGGATCGCTTATCAATTCACTGACGTCATGCAGATGGGCGTGACACAAGCCTCGAGAACATTGCTGTTTGACCTGCAATCACAAACCTGGCTAATGGATGTGTTGCGAGATCGTGGACTACCGTTGGATGTACTTCCGCCGATTCGACTGCCGGGAGAAGAGATCGGACTGGTGACACCACAAGCCTCGAGCCAAACCGGATTGCCCGTCGGATTGCCCGTGATGGAGGCTGCACACGATCAAACTTGCGCAGCGGCAGGTGTTGGCGCAATCGAACCTGGAATTTTTCTGAACGCCTGCGGAACAGTCGAAACCATTTTCACCACGCTCGAGCAACCCGATTTGAATGCGACACTCGAGACGGAATCGGTTGTGCTTGGGCATCATGCGCTCGCTGGACGCTATTGGGCCATGGCAACCATGCGGGCCTCCGGTTCGGTCTTCGATTGGGCGATTCGTTTGACGAACAAGCTCGAGCCAGGAAGTGAAATTTCCAGTGAACACTATGAACATGCACTCGAGGCAGTAAGTCGAATCGAACCTGACGATCTCAAATTCATCCCACACCTGCGCCAAATTTCAGACGATCCTCGAGCCATCAGTTTGCCCGGAGGTGTTTTTCTTGGACTGCGCGAAACGCACACGCACGGCCATTTGATTCGTGCCGTGCTCGAAGGTTTGAGTCTCGAGGCTGCCGGATTGCTGGAACGTTTTGGTCCGATCCCAGAACATGCCCTGATTCGCGCCGTTGGTGGCCCGAGCCGCAACCCGATCTGGATGCAACTCAAAGCCAACTTTTACAACCTGCCGCTCGAGGCTTGCAGCGTCACCAACGCCAGCACTTGGGGTGCAGCGTGGCTGGCATGGTATCACCTGAACGCCGCTCGAGGCATCAAGGTTGCCCCGAGTCAAATCACTCGAGACACGCTCTACCAACCGGAAATCTCGGCAAAAGAAGCTTTGAGAGCCCGAACGCAATACTCGAGCCGGGTGCAAAGTCTGAAACGAATGCTTGAGTCCGACCCAACTCCGGTAGACTAAACCCGTGAGGCTTTTGCACACCGCCGATTGGCACGCCGGACGCAACCTGCGTGGCATGGATCGAACCCCAGAAATTGTTGCGGCCCTCGGGCAGATCATCAGTATGGCAACCGATGCCAAAGTCGATGCGATCCTGGTCGCGGGCGATTTGTTCGACACGCAAAACCCCAGCGCCGAGGCCGAAACCGCCGTCTATCGATTTTTTCTCGAGGCTGGACGAATCGGTATTCCCTGCGCCGTGATCGCCGGAAATCACGACAGCGGACAACGGCTCGAGAGTGTCGCAGGATTGCTCAAACACGTCAATGTGACGATGCTCGGAACCGTCAAACCCGGCATGGGAGCCATCGAACTCGAAACGAACGCTGGACTGTTGCGCGTCGCCGCGCTGCCCTTCCTGTCCGAACGCAGACTGGTCAAAGCCGCCATGCTGCTCGAGACTGGACTCGACGTTGGCGCATGGCGACAAA
>JAYURE010000375.1:0-4823 GCA_043756345.1 Deinococcales bacterium
TTGATCGATGCGTTTGAGCGCATTCGTGTTCGCTCCGCCCGAGCCCTGATTCATGCGCAAAGACCGAAGCGCTTCGAGCCTGAGCATCGCGTCCGCACCGGCCTCTCGAGGTAACGGATCGCGCTCCTCGAGCAAGGCTGCCAGGTCACAGGCGAGTGCCGCGAAACCCAAGCGTTTGCCCTCGAGCAACAGGTGCGCCAGTCGCGGGTGCGTGCCAAGTGCGTGCATCGCTCGACCATGGGCCGTGATCTTCGTGCCGACTCCACCCGGCTCGAGCGCGTTCAAATTTGTCAATAAGCCTCGAGCCTGTTTCATCGCGTTCGCTGGTGGCGGCGTGACCCATTCCAGATCAGTTTCACTCGAACCCCAGGCCGCCAACTCCAGCACAAACGGCGCGAGGTCAGCCTCGAGCATTTCTGGATTGCGTTGCGCAATCATTCCGGCCTGTGTAGATTCGCTCCACAGTCGGTAACAGATGCCGGGAGCGACCCGACCGGCACGACCGGCACGTTGATCGGCGCTGTCTCGCGTGATGCGCACCGTCTCGAGTTTCGTGAAGCCCGAACCTTGATCGAAGCGTGAGGCTCGAGCCAAACCGGAATCGATGACGACGCGCACGCCCTCAATGGTCAGGCTGGTTTCGGCAATGTTCGTGGCGAGCACCACGCGCCGGGTTGGGCCGGGCATGATCGCGGCCTGTTGCACCTCGAGCGTGAGATCACCGTAGAGGGGTCGCACAACAACCGGCTCGAGATCGTCCAACATTCGTTCGACCCGGTTGATCTCGGCGGCACCGGGCAAGAACACGAGCAGATCACCAGCATGATCCTCGAGCGCTCGACGCACGGTGCTGACCACGGCTCGGATCGTGTCTTCCGGGTCTCGAGGGGCGTAGTTGATTTCGACCGGAAAGGCCCGGCCCGCACTCGAGATCACCGGCGCATCACCCAGAACTCGAGACAGGTTTTCGGCATCCAAGGTCGCACTCATGACGAGCACGCGCAGGTCATCGCGCAGGGCAGATTGCACCTCTCGGATCAACGCGAGCGCGGTATCGGCGTGCAAACTGCGTTCGTGAAACTCGTCAAAGATCACCAGGCCAACACCCTCGAGTGTCGGATCGGATTGCAGGCGGCGCGTCAAAATTCCTTCGGTCACAACCTCGAGCCGCATGTCTTTTGAAGCCTTGCGTTCGAGGCGAACCTGATAGCCAACCGTTTTTCCAACCGGTTCGGAAAGTTGTGCCGCCATGCGTGACGCGACCGCTCGGGCCGCAAGTCTGCGCGGTTGCAGCATCACAATGCCTGAGTTCTCTAGCCACGGTTCGCGCAGCAACTCGAGCGGTACGAGCGTACTTTTTCCTGCTCCCGGTGGTGCGGTCAGAATCACCAATCGATGCGACTCGAGTACGTCACGCAAACTGGGCAAAATCTCGAGCACAGGCAGATCAGACACTGGCAGATCAGACGTGGGTAAATCGGCAGGCACAAGGTCCATCGTACCGCCAAAACAAAACCCGTCTCGAGCATCAGACTCGAAACGGGTTCGGTTCGATGGTTCAATTGATGGCTCGAGCGTTAATTCTCGATGATCTGCGTTGGTCCGTAATAAATCGTGCGTTCAGTCGCGTCCGAATCCTTGGTTTTCCAGAACCACTTGTACCAACCAAACATCTTGATGTACCCGGCGTTGCTGCCGTTGTTGTAGTTGTAATTGTTTGGTCCTTTGCGATCAATCACGGTTGCGCCGTTCATTTTCACCACAAAGACGCCATCCTCAAACGCTGAGGGTTTGTAGACCACCTCGAGATCGACCCATTTGCCCGCAATGTCGGCGAGATTCGCCACGTCGTAAGCGACGGTCGCTCCGGGCAATGGTGGCGTGTACGGATCACCGGTGTAACCGGCCACCTGCGACCATTTGACTTCCCAATGGACTTTGCCGCGTTGAAAATCCTGTTGGATCGGTGGGCGTCCCGGTCCGTTCTGATGAATTTGGAAGCTCAGTTCGGGTTGCTTCATGTCAATTTGGTAATTGGCGGGCAAGAAGTAACTGGTGCGAATCGTGTAGGTTTTACCAAACATCAAACCGATGGGTTTGCCAGTTGAACCACGTGGGATGCCTTCGCAACGGGGAACGCCACCGCCGTTGGTTCTCGAGAAATCGTCGCTGCGAAAAGCACTGCATTTGGTGGCGTAACCGCCGCGTCCACCGGGAGATGGCACCACGGTGAATGCACCTTCGTAAGGTTGTTCTTTATAAATGCTGTTCGGAAATTGACCGTTGGCGAAGCTTTCACTGAACAGCACCTTGCCGGTGCCTGGATTGGGCAGTGGCGTCGGATTTGGGTTAGGAGTTGGAGTTGGGGTCGGCGTTGGGGTCGGTGTGGGCGTTGGGTTTGGATTCGGGTTCGGCTTGGAATTGAGCACGTTAAAATTGACGCTCAACCTGACGACAGCCTGACCAGCCCCATCCTTCGCTGTGACAGCAAGTTTGTAGACACCATCGCTGAGTTTGGTCGTGTCAAACGCGTTGCAGGTGCTACCGCCACCACCCAAGCAGTATGGACTCGAGGTGTCGGTGTTGCGGCTGATGATTTTGCCAGTGGCGTTTTTGATTTCAAAGTAAACGCTTTTGACAATCTTGCCTTCAATGTTGACACTGACGCCACTGCTGACCTTGCCGCTGACCGAGGCGTTGTCACTCAGACCCACCAGGTCCACTTTGGACGAATCGTCAATGGTGGTCACTGGAGTCGATGGATTCGTGGCGCAGGCGGCGAGGCCCAAGGCGACTAAGGCCAGACCAGTGATGGCTCGAGATGGATGTTTCAGGATGTCGTTTTTCAGATTTCTGTACTTCGGGATGTTGTGATTCAAGATTTCCCCCCGGAATGATCGACCGTCTCGAGGTGTGATCGAAACGGGTTGGGTCGTGGATGTGCTGAGCACAGATTGACTTGCTGAGCTTCGGTTACTGAGCTTCGGTTACTGAGCTTCGGTTACTGGTCTATCGAGTATTGAGTCCACATCGATGCGGCTGCTCGAGTTTATTTTGACGCATGTGAGGTGAGAAACAGGACGACCACGTGAATGTGTCTTCAAGCTCGCATCACCAGCGGTTCAGTTTTGGCTCAGGTGAATGCTGGGAAACTTATTGGCAACTCATTCGGACTCGAGTTGGACTTCCCGGCACGCAAGGCTCAAGTTGGACTTCCCGAGACGCAAAACTCAAGTCTCAGACTCAAATCCGATCCAAAAGTGCCCGCATCTAGAGCATTCGGGCACTTGAAGGGTAACAATTTACCAAAAAACCTGGTATCTTGGCTCGAGCGTACCGAAATTCGCGTCAAGTGACCAAAATTTCGGCAACGAACCTTCAAGGAGCGTGATATGAGTCAAAACCCACTGCGTACCTTCCTCGAAATCCCTTACGAACAACTCGAGGAATTGAACCTGAAAGCCAAAAAAGACCGTCTGGACCGCAAAGATCCGGCCAAAATCCAAGAGGAACGCCTGAAGTACCTCGAGGGCGAAAAGGGCATCAAAGCCGTGACGGTCTGCTTCTCGGATCTCGAGGGTCGTTTGCACATGCTCGATTACGACAAGAAATTCTTGATCAAGAATTTCGATAACTTGACCTTCGACGGCTCGAGCATCCGTGGTTTCACCGCGCAATCCGAATCCGATTTGCGCCTGGCGATTGATTGGCCCGCGTTTTACTGGTTGCCATCGGATGTTTTCGGTCCGGGCAAGGTTTTGGTGTTTTCTGAGGTCCGCGAGAAGGACGGCAGCGCCTACGCGGGCGACATGCGTGCCCGCTTGAAAGAATTGACCGAAAGCCTGTACAAGAAAGACGGCATCACCGCGAATGTCGCCACCGAAATCGAAGGCTTCTTGTTCCAGGGCCGCGATGCGGAACGTCACTACCACACGACCGGCTCGTTCGAGTACGCCAGTGAGGGCGGCTATTACAACAGCCTGCCCGGAGACGTGCTGCGCCTGTACATCGATGCCGCCGCCGAAGTGCAACGCGCCATGGGCTTCGAGAACGAAAAGGACCACCCTGAGGTCGCACCAAGCCAGTTCGAGATGAATTTCTCCTACGCCGAGGCTTCGGTCGCCGCCGATCAAGTGCAACTCTACAAGCTGCTCTCGAGACAAGTCGCAGCCCGCATGGGATTGACTGCCAGCTTCTTGCCCAAACCCGTGACCGGCGTCAACGGCAGCGGCATGCACACCAACATGAGCTTATCGAAAAACGGCAAGAACCTGATGTACGACGCCAAAGGCCGCGAGGGTCTTTCGGATTACGGTTGGGAATTCATTAACCGCATCCTGACGAACGCCCTGGATTTGTGCCTGGTGCTGAACTCGAGCGTCAACAGCTACCGCCGTTTGGACCCGCACTTTGAAGCACCGAACCAAATCAAAGCCTCCGCCGTGGATCGTGGCAGCATGGTGCGCGTGCCCATCGGCAACAAGAACTCGGCCCGCGTTGAGGTTCGTTCGGTCGCTCCAGATTCCAACCCGTACCTGACGTTCTTCACGCTGTTCAACACCGGCATCAACGGCCCGTTGGATGAACGCAAAGCGACCAGCAAATCACGTTACCTGCCGGACAACATTTACGACGCGATTGGCAGCTTTGAACGCAGCAAGTACATCGGCGGTCTGCTCGGCGTGGACGTGCAAGCGAAATTTGCCGAACTCAAACTGATGCAGGCGGACCGTTGTGCCAAATCACTGGGCGCGATCATCAAGATTCCAGAGATTCAATTCCATCATGAGGTCACGAACCAGTACTTGTGGTCGAAGTTCTAA
>JAYURE010000376.1:0-4818 GCA_043756345.1 Deinococcales bacterium
AGCGGCAAGAAGGTGCCGGTTTTGGATCAAGAGGCGATCCAGGCCCGTAAGGTGCCGGTTTTGGATCAAGAGACACGAGCCAAGCATTGCTTGGCTCGAGGGAGGTGAGTGCATGGCCGAAACCCGTGAGCAACGCACAGATTTGATCCCAGCCGTCCTGACCAGCCTGTTCATGAAATTGCGTCCCGATCTGGATGCCAAACGAGTCGGAAAAGCTGTGGAACGCATCGCCACGGCCATGCTTGAGGTACGAGATGAAACGCGATTGTGGACGGTGATGGAAGCTGCGCTCGAAGAACTCGAGGCAGAAATCGAAACGTAAAAAGGCGCACAGGTTGGAGATACTCCCGAGTCCAACCTGTGTGTTCAAAACAATTCAGCCTGAAGAGTGACTCGAGGATTGGCTCGAGCCAGGATTTTCTGATCAAGTTTGGAGAGCGCCACGGCCTGTGGACTCACGAGCGAAACCTGCCCGAATGACATTGGCCCGAGCCTCATTGCATAGACCTGAACCTCGAGTTGCCGATGCGTCATCGTGTGCGAAACCGTGCCGAACCAATCGCCGGTCGCATTCAAGCTAAATCGGGCCAACAACTTCTCGAGCGCACTGTTTGGATCAAACTCGGCTGAGTCGGAATCGATCACCTCGAGCGGAAAGCCATGCAGCCCGCCGAGCAAACCTTTTTTCGGACGCTGCTCGAGCAAGAACCGCCCGTCCGTTCCCATCGAAAATGTGCCCACCACGAGCGCCACAGCACGAACCGCCTTGACTTTCGCCCGAACTTTTGGCGCGGGCGTTCCAGCCACGCGGTCCTGCAAGAACGCTTGGCAATGGCTCGAGACGGGACAACTGGTGCAACTCGGATTTTTTGGCACACAAATCGTTGCACCCAATTCCATGATCGCCTGATTCCACTCGCCGGGTTGCGAACGCTCGAGCAACGATTCCGCCTGCGACCACAACCAATCGTCCTGTGGATTCGGCTCGAGCAACCAACGTGCGAACACGCGACGCACATTGCCATCCACCACCGGTTCTGGCAAACCCAACGCGATACTCGAGACTGCACCCGCCGTGTACCGACCGATTCCCGGCAAAGCCAGAAAACCCTCGAGCGAACTTGGCATTCCAGTCTCGGCAATGATCTGCGCGGCTTTGTGCAAATTCCTGGCCCGAGCGTAATACCCCGCGCCCTCCCAAGCTTTCAGGACTGCCTCGACAGGAGCCTTGGCAAGCGCCTGAACATCCGGGAACGCCTCGAGAAAGCGAGAGTAATACTCGAGGCCACGCGAGACCTGCGTTTGCTGCAACAACACTTCCGATAGCAAAATCTTGTACGGATCTCGAGTCTGACGCCAAGGCAAATCGCGTTTATGGCTCGAGTACCAAGTCAGCAAATCCGTGTGCAATTTCTCGAGGCTGACCTGCTCGAGATTCATCGGTTCGCACCGGTTTGTTCAGGTCCATTTGGGGTTCTGGCGAGGGCGAAGCATGCTTCTTGACCCCTAAAAAAGCACCTTCTTGCATCCACAGCGGCACCTGACGGGCCTGATGCGCTTCGGGCTTGGGTCGCTTCGCCCCTACGAAGAACATCTTGTAATCCCAATGTAGCGAAATTCAATTTCCCCTCACCGTTCACCTTTGAATTCATGCTCGAGTTCCCAGGTATCTTTTTCTTGCGCGTGCAAACGCCAAAAATGCTTGGCAATCGTGTCCGGTGCGAACGAAGAATTCGGCCTGACGGTTCCTGCCACCGTCACGGTCGCCACGTGAATCCCGGCGGGTTGCAACTCTTGCGCCAACGAAAACGCCAGGTTGCGAATTCCGGCTTTGCCAATCGCCAAACTTGCGTAATCCTTGAACGGTTTAAGCGCCATACCGCCACCCGTGAACAAAATCGTGCCCGAACTTCGAGCCATCATGCCCGGAGCAATCACTTGCGTGGCGGTCAGTGCACCTAGCACATTGCCGCGAAAATCATGTACCGCCTGTTCAGAATCAATCCCAAGCGGTGCGCCCGCAGCAATTTTGCTCATGACGTTGTAGACCAGCACGTCCGGCACGCCCAGCGAAGCCTGCATGGTCTCAAGCGCGGATTTGAGACTGTTCGTGTCGCTCGCATCACTCGGGAAGACTTGCGCACCAAACCCTTCTTGACGTAACTCAGATTGCAACGCCTCGAGTTTTTGCGCATTGCGGGCAAGCAACGCCAACGAGAAACCGTTCCGGGCAAAGACCCGAGCGACCGATTCACCAATTCCTGGTCCAACACCGACGATGGCAATAGAGGGCATGGCTCACGATACGGCCCGAGCCCAACCCAATTTCCGCTCGAGGCCACGATTGGATTGGTCAGGACAGGAGTTATGGGTTTGCTCACTGCTCACTGCTCACTGCTCACTGCTCATTGCTGCCCTCAGATCATGACTTTACGGGCGTAAAAACCCTCCGCGTATCGCGTCGCACTCTCGAGGCCACGCAACCGCATCAATCCCAAAAAGGTTTCCTCGTCGAACCAATGCTTGACGCCCTGCGTGCCGAAAAACTCGAGTAGCAATTGCGTTTTGCGTTTCGCCAATTCTGGTGTCAGGCCCACGAAGACATTCGGTTGACCGAGATCCCCATCGTATTTGGCAATTTCGTACTCGAGGATCGTGTGTGCCCGGAACGCATTCCAGGTCAACTCACCGAGCGTGAAATGGTCTTGGTGCGAGTCGTCACGGCGTTGCGTGAAAATCAAATCTGGTTGGAAGGCTGCACGAATCTCAGACAGTTTTGTTTTCAGGGCCGGAATTTGTTGCGGAAAAATGTTCTCTGCAAAATCCAGTGTCAGAATCGTTTTGTGTTCAACAGGCTCGAGGAATTTTTCGGCACTGCGTCGCGCCTCAAGCTGGCGTTCTGGTGATCCCGAAAACACCACCCAGTAGACCTCGAGGGTCGGGTTGCTTTCGATCAGGCGCAGCATCGTGCCGCCCGCACCGATTTCGATGTCGTCCGAATGGCAACCCAGGCACAAGATTTTTTGGAAGTTCGAGAAGTCGAAAGGATTCATCTGTAAAAGGTTACTCGAGTTTGGCGTGTGCGCGTGAGGAAAACCAGATTAAAGTTTAAAGAGGAAAGTAAACCCAAAAACCTCGAGCCGTTACTTTGATCTTTAATCTTTCCTCTTTCCTCTGCTTTTTACGCCCAGACACTCAGGCTCGAGAAGTCATCGCCGCGTTGTACACTTGGGGCTTTCATGCCGAGCGCCCGGTAGCCGCCACGAACCGCCCATCGTGCTACGTTTCGCAATCCCAACTTGTCGCCGTGAATCTCGAGTGCCGCCATCGCTTCATCAACGATGTTCAGGCTTTCACCGCTGGCAATACTGTCCGTGCCGAGTGCGACCTCGACACCGTGCTTGGCGTACAACGCCCATGGGAAGATTCCACATTCGAGGTTGCGGTTCGAGCGTGGGCAACTGACAACCGCGCAACCAGTTTGCGCCACAATTTTCACGTCGTCTTCGGTGACGTTGACCATGTGAATCAGGGTTGGTTTCGCCTCGAGCACGCCCAAGTCAGCGAGGTGGTTTAATGGCGTGAGGCTTGGGTCGGGTTTGCGATTCCAGATTGTCTCGAACGGAATCGGGATGAAGCGCGAGAACGACTCTGCGAGTGCGCCCGCGCCGGTTCGGAATAACTCGAGTTCGCTCGGATGTTCACCGACATGGATTTGCATGGGCAAATCCTCGAGCCGCGCAAATTCGGCCAGTTTTTGGTGCAGCACAGCCGAAACACTGAACGGGGTGTGTGCGGTGAGACCGACGCGGACACCACCGGGACGCTCGAGTTTTCGCCAGTTGCGGATGCGCTCAACCGTGTCGGCAAAACGCACGTCGGCCTTGGCGGGGTCAGGCTCGAAGATTTCCCAGTACGCAACACCAGGAATCTCTGAATGCTCGAGCAGGTAATCCATGGTGTTTGGGTCCCAAACGATGTCACCAAAGGCCGCAATTCCAGAATCTCGCAACAACCCCAGGCCGCGCTTGCTGCCCTCGAGCCCACGCAAATGCCGGTTGGCGAGCGCGACATTCGGAATCCAATCGTAATAGGGCAACGCCTGAAACGGGTACGCCGTCATGTCCAAATGCGTGTGTGCATTCACCGCTTTTGGCAAGATCGCACGACCGGCCCGTTCAACCCGAGCGTCCGGGAACGTCTGTTGCAATTCGGAGAGTTTGCCGAAGCTGACAACAGTTTGCAAACCAGCGTTCCTCGAGACAAGCACGCCCGCATCCAACATCGGCATGCCGATGCCGTTCGAGACGACATCGGCGCTTAAAATCACCCGTTCAAACGATGGGGCTAACTCCTGGGTCACAACTTAATCGTCATCGTCGTCATCGTCATCGGCGGCATCAACCTCTAAAGTTTCGTAGCCTTCGATGTCGTCCGTGTTGGCAACCTCTTCGCCATCGACCTCGAAGTACAGGTTGCCTTCGTCATCAATCTCGAGGGTCACTTCATCGGGATCAACTTCGTCTGGGATGTCGAGGTAGAACACGGCGGTCAGTTCGATTTTTGGCATGGATTCCTCCGGGATTTGGTTGGTTCAAATTGGCACAGCAGATTTGGGTGAAGCTGGTTCGTAGTATGTCAGATCCTCGGGTTTTGGGTGCAAGGTTTCGGCCTGATCTTGAGCCTACCTTCAGTTTACCGAAGTTGCTTTCACAGAGTCATGGTTTGGTAAGAACATGCACGCCATGATTCTATTCATGTACCAGCACATCATTGAAGTCACGATGCTCACGCTTGGCCTGCTGACCGTTCTGGCCA
>JAYURE010000377.1:0-1781 GCA_043756345.1 Deinococcales bacterium
TCGACATGCACGACCTGAAGACTCAAATTATCGCCGCCTCGATTCGCCATCCGGTCCATGTGCTGCACGCCGCCAAAGCTGGAGCGCACATCGGCACGATGCCCGCGAAGATCTTCCAGATGCTCGTCAAGCACCCACTCACGGATGCGGGCCTCGAGAAGTTCATGGCCGACGCGAAGAAGTTCGTGTGATCAAAGCAGTTAAAAGTGGAAAGTGCAAAGTGAAAAGAAAGGGCTTTGACTTTCAACTTTCTTGCTCACAAGACAGCACCTGACGGGCTGTTGGCGCTTCAACTTTCAACTTTTCACTTGTTTCCCTGGAGTCTGAATGAATTACCTCGAGTTGCAAAGTAAAATCCTGCCCGAACTGCATTTGATGGCCGCCAAAGCGGGCCTGGATGGGTACAAAGGCCTCGCTAAAGACGCTTTGGTGCTGGCAATCCTCGAGCATCAGGCCGAAGCAGAAGGCCATCGGTTCGCCCGTGGGTTCCTCGAGATTTCTGAAGATGGGTACGGCTTTTTGCAAGAGAATCTATTGTCCACCGAGTCGCGCAGCGTGATCGTCTCGGCGGGATTGATCAAGCAGTTTCAATTGCGCACCGGGGATTACATCGTCGGTTTGGCTCGAGCGCCCCGTGAGAACGAACGCCTGGGTGTTTTGACTCGAGTCGATGCCGTGAATGGACTCGATCCGGTTCGTGCCGCCGAACGTCCCAAGTTCGATGACTTGATCCCAGAATTCCCAGACCGGCAGATCACGCTCGAGACGACTGCTGATGTGCTCTCGAGCCGGGTTGTGGATTTGCTCGCGCCGATTGGTCGTGGGCAGCGCGGTTTGATTGTCGCGCCACCAAAGGCCGGTAAAACCACCTTACTCAAACGCATTGCAAACGCGATCACCGAGAACGAACCCGACATCAAAGTGATCGTGCTGCTGGTTGATGAGCGCCCTGAAGAGGTCACGGATTTCCGCGAGAGCGTCACCAAGGCCGAGGTTGTTTCGAGCACTTTCGATGAACCCCCCACCAATCACGTCCGCGTCGCCGAGTTCGTGCATGAACGCGCCCGACGCATCGTCGAGGACGGTGGGCATGTCGTGATCCTGCTCGATTCGATCACCCGCTTGGCTCGAGCCAACAACCTGGTCACGCCTCCGACCGGACGCACGCTTTCGGGTGGTTTGGATTCCAATGCGCTCTACTGGCCCAAACGTTTCTTGGGTGCGGCCCGCAACATTCGCGGCGGCGGTTCGCTGACCATCCTGGCGACCGCACTGGTCGAGACCGGCTCGAGGATGGACGATGTGATCTTCGAGGAGTTCAAAGGCACCGGCAACATGGAATTGCACCTTTCGCGCAGGCTCGAGGAACGACGGATCTTCCCGGCGATTGACATCCTCAAATCCGGCACGCGCCGTGAGGAATTGCTGCTGGGTGACGAGACGCTGCACAAGATGTGGCTCTTGCGCAAAGTGATTTCTGACATGGACCCGGCAGAGGCGATGGAGATGCTCCTGGGACGGCTTGGGCGCTCCAAGTCGAACAAGGAATTCCTGTCTACGCTGGCGGCCGGTTGAACGTGATCGAATTGGCTCTACTGGACGCATGCGTTGGCGTTGTGGTCGGATTTGGGCTCGAGCCTGGGTCGAGCCCGTTAAACTGTAGTCATGACCCAATTTTTCATGAGGAAAGCCTGAGGTCGGTTTGAGGCTCGAATTTAGACTTTTGACTAGGTGCAAAGCAAACCATTGTCCAGGGGCATTCGCTTGCACTGCGGGCCTCA
>JAYURE010000378.1:0-1779 GCA_043756345.1 Deinococcales bacterium
TGCATCAGTCCGCGAGGTTCTTCGGGTACTACCTCAACAATGACACCGACCGGCAAAACTTGATCGCGCACAACACTTTTCATGGCCTGCGTTCAAGTGAAGAATTCGTCTGGGTCTACGGCGAAAAGGTCAACTGGTGGACCGGTCAAGCGCCTGCCGGTTTGGATGCTACATTGCGTCGTGGAAAACGCGAATTGCTCGAGGGCAAAGCCTTGAGCAACGATCCTGCGGCTGCTGTCAAGGTTGCGGAGGCTGCGTACAAGGCTCGGGTTGATGTCGGTGGCGACATGGTTGGCACGAATGGCAAAGTTCCAGATTTCGGAGAATTACAACCACACTGCGGCACGTGGTTCAATGCCTCCCATTGGAGTTGCACACAACCGTCAGGTTCGAGTTTCACGATTGCGCCAAAATTGCAGGGCGTGACCTTCGATCCGGCATCAATGACGTTTGAGAAGTTGACGAAAAGCAAGTGGAGTCAAACTTTCAACGCGAAGTGATCCAAAACAATTTCACGCTCGAGGTTCAGTCCAAACCCTCGAGCGTGTTTTTGTGGCTTCAGTTTTTTTGAGATTCAGTTTTTTTGAGATTCAACGCTTTCCTTACGCTGGCTCGAGCAGCAAGGCATCGATGATCACGTTGCGATCCTTTCCTGGTTTTCCACCGTACTCGTCGTTCAAGAACACCACCTCAAGTTGCTGACCTGGTTGAAGTTCGATCTTGCCAAGACCGCGTTTGATGAATCCACTCGAGTTGATCTCTGTCTTGGCAACGGTTTTACCATTGACTCGCAGTTCAAGCTCTGGCCAGCCTTTGTAATTTTGTCCTCGAGCACGAATCAAGACGCTGTAGCGACCCGCACGCAGGTTCTCTGGTGTGGTGAACCGGACGAGATCGCCTTTGGAGTTCAGGAAGTATGCCTGGCCGCCGCTCGCATTCGCATCTTGGCCTTTGATGGCACCATCCAAGCTCGAGGCTTTGAGTGTCAATTTCTGGCTCGAGGTTTGTGGCGCGGGATTTTGGGCTGGGCTCGAGGCTGGACCACTTTTATCCGAGCCGTTGTTGATGCTCAGTTTGGCACGGAATTCTTGGGTGCGTCCGTTGGTCAGCGTGGCAACGATTGAGAGCGTGTACGCACCGTCAGCGAGTTGGCGCGTGTCGAATGGTGCGCAACGATCACCTTCTCCTCCGGCGATACAGAATGGCGATTCTTTCTCGAGTTGCTTGTACGCAACCTGTCCGTTCGCATTGATCAATCGAAACTCGAGGCTGGTGATTTTGCCGTTGACCACGGCTTGTGGTCCTGGGTCGAGCACGCCGCGCAGTTGACCGTTGTCGGGAATGTTCGTGACTTCGCGCAGCAAGGGCAAGTTGTTGGTTTGGTTCGGGATGGGTTTGGCTGGCTCGGTTGGTTTTGGTTCTGGCTTGGGTTCGGGTTTCGGTTCGACTGGTTTTGGTTCGACTGGTTTTGGTTCGACTGGTTTCGGATCGGGCTTGGTTTCGGTTGGTGCTGGTTGCGGATCGGGTTTGACCACCAGACTCAATCCCAACGCCTCAAGTGCGCCAGGAGCGAAAACCACGCCACGACCAACCGCGTTTGCATCGCCGGAACCTCGAGCGCCGGAAAGGATCGCGTTTTTGACAGTCTGCCAATCGGCGCTCGGTTTTGCACCGCGCAATAAGGCCGCGATGCCCGCCACGATTGGCGCAGCCTGCGAAGTTCCAGTCAAGGAAATGTACGTTCCGTTTGGCGCGAGCGAGGTCACGTTCACACCCGGC
>JAYURE010000379.1:0-4805 GCA_043756345.1 Deinococcales bacterium
ACTAAGTTTTCCAAGAATCTCGAGCACGATTTTGTTCGCGCCGCCCGGTGTTCCCATGCGTTCGAGTCCGGCCTGTTTCGCAATGTCTCGAGCCTTAAGCGTCAGGGCTTGCCGCACGCCGTTCACGATCTGATCGGTGTCATTTGCCACAAGGATCAAGCCATCACCAAGCAAGCGTTTTTGTGCTCGAGCGAACGATCCGGTGAATTGCGGACCGTTTGTTGGGAACGCCACGGTTGGTTTGCCGAGGCCAACCGTCTGCTCGTTCGCCGTACCTGCTGTGCCTACTGCGACCCCAGAGGCATGCAGGAGCGCCGCGAACGCATTGCGGAGGACTGGAACGCGAGTTTGGTCTTTCACGGCTGTACGCTCGGCGCTGACCTGACGCTCGAGCAGGCTGGGTTCCGTCCACGTCCAACCTGATGGCAACTCAAGCCGGTTTAAATCGCCAGGAAACGCGGCGAACGCCTGAACCTCGAGTTGATGTTTCGGCAATTGCGCCACAACCTCGAGCATTCGTGGAAGGCTTTCACGGTAATCGTCTCGCGTTCCAGGCAACAGCGCGAGCACATCACGTCCGTCCAATACCAGTTTCAAATCACATTCCGGCTCGAGCAAATCCATCATCACATTGCCCGCAAAATCTGCCTGCGGCAAACCGAGTTCGTGCAACCATTCGCTGGTACGGGCATCCCTCGCCCAAATTTTTTCCACCCGTTTCATGTACCAACGGTCCGGCGCGGTGAAGCTATCCACTGTCACACGGTTCGCCCGCTCGAGCCGGTCTTGGGCGGTCATGTTGTCTTGATACGAACGCGAAACCAACGGTTGCACCTGAAAGACTCGAAGTTTTTGCCCGTTGTTTGCTGATCGGTTTTTAAAGGCGAAACTAAAAGTCACCCAAAGCGCGTAGACATCCCCAACCACCAGCACCGCATCGGCGTTCGCGTTGCGCACCGCCCAGTGCTGTTCGTGCGTTTTCTGGTACATCCCATCGCGCCAATCGCCCAGCAGCAAATCCAAACTGGTGAACGTGAACCCACCCGAAGGCAATTCCCAACGTGGCCCGAGCACCGGAATTCCGGCGCGTTCATACGGCATTCCACGTCCAACAATCGGTACGGCGGCAAGCTCGAGGTTCGGTGCGAGTTTGCGAAATTCTTGTGCGAGCCGCCCGCCTATCGCGTCCTCGCCATGACCGTTAGAGATGAAGAGGAGTTTCAAAAGCGAGAGAAAAGAGAAAAGCGGCTCGAGGATTGACGTTCCTCTTTCCACCTTTCTCTTTTCTCTTTCCACTTTGTTCTGTCGTTCATTCCGACCAGCTTACCGTCTCAGTGTTGCGGCTGGCTTACTTCCAGGTTGTGATGCGGTCAACGCTGTGACGGTGTTGCGGACGGCCCTCTTCGGCGGCCTTACCGAACGGCAACAAACCGGTGACCGTAACGTGCTCTGGCAGGCCGAGCAATTCCTTGACCGCTTTCGGATTGAAGCCAAGCATCGGTGAACTGGCGTAGCCCATCGATTCGACTGCCAGCAGCAAGTAACCAAAAACGATGTTCGCTTGCGCGTTGCCCCATGCGCCGCGCTGTTCAACCGTTTGTGAACCGAAGCTTTTTTGCAGCGTGCCAACCTGCTTCTCGACGCCTTCAGCACCCAAGACTGGGTGCGCAGTTTCGCCTGCGGTCTCGAGCACGTTTTCCATGTCCGCAACGATCACGATCACGGCTGGAGCATTCCCGACCTGTGGTTGACCGAACGCGGCGGCCTGCAATTGCGTTTTCAATTCAGGGTTTTGCACGACCACAAAACGGGTCGGTTGCGTGTTGAAAGCGGTCGGTGCGGAACGTGCAATCTCGAGGATGCGGCGCACGTCATTTTTTGGAACGGGTGCGGATTCGTATTTGCGAATGCTGCGGCGATTCAATGCGAGTTCTTCAACGGATTTCGTGGCAATGGCAGTCATGATGATCTCCTCAACGTTTCAGCCCAAGATGTCTCGAGTCGATCTGGCTCGAGTGAATCTGGTACGAACAGGTTGTATCACGCGATCTAACCGTGGGTCTGTGTCCGGGCTGGCGTAAGCCGCGTAGTGCGTCTTACATTCACTGCTTACATTCACTGCCCGACTTTTTACGTGCTCGAGATGACATTACTCGAAACAAAAAGATGCCCCGATGAATTCGGGGCATCTCGAGATGTGCCGTGTTTTACCTGGCTTTACCTGCCGAGTTGCACGATCCGAATTCGCAGTTTGCGAGCACCCCATTGAATCGCTTGGCGTCGCGCAGGGAACCAGACATCGACCGTGCCTTTTTTGCGTGGGTGCATGGTGTCTTCGACCACGAAAATCATTTTGGAAAGCATCGCGTTGTACTTGCCGCGACCACTGCCGTTGGACCAACTGCCCATATCCTCGAGCACGACCCTCGAGCCGTAAGGGATGCTGCGCAGCAAGTCTCTAGACAGTGCGACAATGCCAAATCGCGTGCGGGCTCCGGTGGAAGTTTTGAATGGACTCGCATCGGTTTGACCAGGCAAGGAGTTGTACGCGGTTGAACGCACCACCATGCTTTTGCCTGTGGTTTTTGGACGGGCCAAAGCGGGTTTGACGCGAGGTTTTGCAGCCGGTTTTGCGCTGGGTTTTGCAACCGGTTTGATCGAGATCTTAGGCTTCGCAACAGGTTTGATCGCCGGAGCCTGTTTTGGTGTTGGCAAAACCACTGCCGGTGCCGACTTGACTGGTTTCGGACGAACTGGTGTTTCAACGTTGGAATCCCGAGCAGATTGTGGCTGGTTGGATTGTGGTTGGGCTGGTACTCGAGGTGGGGCCAATTGCGGTGGTTCAACCGGCAATGGTGCCGGGATCGGTGCAACCGGTTCTGATGCCGGAACTGGTGCCGGAGTAGCCGGTGTCGGCTCGAGTGGCGTGGCAAGTGGAACGGTTGGGTCGGTTGGGAATCCAACCACGGGATCGGCCGGTAACGCTGGTTCCGGGTCGCTTTGGATCGCTGCCGGTGGGGTCAACAATGCGCCGTCTGGCGCGTCGTCTTGTGTTTGCGCGAGTGCCCGTGAAAGCAGCAGAGCAATGGCGAGCAGTGAGACTCGAGCGACAAATGAGGTATTCAGGTTGTTTCACCTCCGAGGGGTGGGGTGGCCGGGTTGTTCGCACTGTATGAGTCACTGTGTGAGTTCAGTACTGTGCTGTCCGGCAACATTTCACGAGGGTTCAGGTCATCTTGTGCTGATGCTGAGTTCCATCGGTTTGGACGCATTCAAAGTGCGGGCAGTTCGGGTTGCATCTCGAGCCTGTCGGCTACATTCACATCTGTTGGCACATTCGGCATAGATGGTGCTGGTTGTGCCCGCTGGATGTGATTGCTGTTTCGGTTTGCTTGTGAACTGTTCGGACTTTCTAGTTTCGGGCTGTCTGGTTTCGAGCTGTCCAGTCCTGAGGGTTCAGAAAGGGGGCGTTCGCACTCGCGCCTTCTGAAGCACTCCGACAAAGGTTAGAGGAGTGAAGTGATAGAAAGATGTGAAATGATTGTAAAATTTCTCATGAATCCATGCTTCACAAAACTATAATAAAGATCAAAAATCGCAAAAAAACCCGATCTGATCGCAGTATTCAACATGAGAAAAACAACAAGGCTCGAGCATGAGTTCCTCATCAAAAAGTCAAGGGTTTACGCCTTCAACAGTGCAAAAAGATCTCATTTTGCCATTATCGAAACCTGGGCCGAAACGTCAGACTTCTAAAAGCGTGCGATTTTTTCACTCGAGTCAGGCCCAATGGTTTAGAGTCTTAAAGATGAAAGCGTCTCTTAAAATCGCCACGATGACCGTGACTGCCATCCTCGCGCTTGGCACCCTCGCAAGCTGCACACCCAAAAACGAACCTGGGAAAATCGGTGAAGTCAAAATCTTTCCCAAAATTGCCGGTAGCGATCACACCCAAAGCCAAGACGAAGTCGTGACCTACGATGTCTTGCCCTCCGTCGGCGGAAAGCACGCGGGCATCTGGCAAAATTGCGGCATTTACGACAACGAAATTCGCAGCGAAACCGCCGTTCACGCCCTCGAGCATGGCGCAGTCTGGATCACCTACAAATCCGAACTGGCCGAGGCCGACAAAGTCAAACTCCGGCAAATAACGTTAGACAACCCGTACATTTTGCTGTCACCATTTCCGAGTCAAGATGCAAATTTAATCCTGAGTGCTTGGGAAGTCCAACTCAAACTGAACACCCTTGATGATGCCAAGGTCGAAGACTTCCTGAAAAAATACTTATTTGATCCCAAAACCCGTGAAGGCAAAGAATCCAAATCACCCGAATTCGGATCATCCTGCGTCAGCGGCACCGGACAACCCCGCCAGTAAAAGCCCGAACAGCAACCCTCGAGCCAACCACACCGAACCTCGAGAGATTTACTCGAGACTCCCCCTCTCGAAATTGGCGAGATCAAACTCGCTCGAGGTAAATCCATGATTGTTCCCCGAAAACTCCTGGCAATTGCCCTCGCAATCATCACACTGACCTCCTGCACACCCGCAGCACTCGAATCAACAGGACTTTCGGCGGTTTCATCCAACGCTGGGCTCGAGGGGATCAACCGTGTTCCGAACCTGACCTATGGACCACTCGCACGGCAAAAGCTGGATGTCTACCAACCCAAGAACGCCAAAACACCGCGCCCAGTGATCGTCTTCACTTACGGTGGTGGTTTCAAAACCGGCAGCAAAGACGAATACGGTTTCGTTGCCGAAGCCTTCTCGAGCCTCGGATACGTGACCGTGATCTTCGATT
>JAYURE010000380.1:0-1777 GCA_043756345.1 Deinococcales bacterium
GTACAGCCTGAACCCCGAAGCGTTCGCACCTCATACAATTGTTCAGGTTTTCGGAAATCCCTTGGCGAAAGTCCGAGGGATTTTTTCTGTCATAAGACCCGGCCTTGAGACCGTGCCGCCGAGAGCAACTTCGTCACCCGCGAGTAATCCCGAATGCCCGCACTGACACCTTGCGACTCGAGGTACTTGTTGTAAACCGAGCGCGAGATTTGCGCCGCAAACGGATTCTTGTGCGCCGCGTACACCTCGCGTAAGGACTTGAAATCCTCGAGCGCCCGGACAGGCAATTTTACGGCGAGACGTTTGCGGGCAGCCTCCGAAAGATCACCCGAAACTCGAGCGTAATAGGTGATCGCAACGGCGTACTTTGCATACGGATCATCAGCGTGCAAACCCGCCAAAGCCGCGATCAAATCCGTGTCCGCCTCGCCCGCGAAACCAGCCGTGTGAGCCAATTCGTGCGTGGCGGTCGCCAGAAAAACGGGTCCGGCAACGCCGCATCGACATGCGCCTCGAGCGTCAACGGTGAGATTACACCGGAAGTCTCGAGCAGCAACAACCAACCGGCGGGCGATGATTTCACTCGGGTCGGCAAGGTGGGTTTGAACCCTGTGATGCCCTGCACTTCACGCTCGAGCGAGGACCGCAATGACACGAATGCTTTGGCAGAATCTCGAGGTGCGTTCGCATTTTTTTGCATGACAGTCACGAGATCACTTGCCAATTTCTCGAGGTCCGATGCGGTGACATTGTTCACGGACAAGTTCAAAATTTCTTCAATCGGCAAACGTCGGTAATTCGCGCCCCAAACCAGCACGAACAAACCATAAAATGCGAGCAAGCCAAGCGGCACGCGCCAGAAAACACCGAGAAGAGACTTCCCAAATCGGGACTGCCTCGAGCGCCAGATTCGCACGATCAAAAAAATCAGCAACAACGGCACGACAATCAACAACACGCCCGCAACCGAAAACGGCACGAGATCAAAGACGCGCACGATCACGCTCGAAAATGCAGGAAAAATCTTTCTCGAGTACACATCCTCGACCAGTTGATTCGGCACAGGCAGGACGAGCCAGGCTGCACCAATCACCGTCAAGATCAACCAGAGTTCACGAATGAAACGCACGCAAACACGATACATGCGAAAAGGGCAAGGCATGTCTCGCTCTTGGGCAAATTTTGTTTCCACTCGCTGTGCTGACCAGGAGGCGCTTCGATCACACCTTCTCGAGTCGAACCACCAACATCGGCTCAAAATGCGCCAGCGGTGATCCGTCCAGTTTACGTTCAAGCCCGATCTCATCCGGGACGTGCTCGAGCATGGCCTTCAACTTCTCGAGGCGTTCAGGCGTACAACCCGAAGCCTGCGTCCACCAGTCGAACTCGAGGCGGTACGGCACGACCTGATGCATGATCCAAACCAGGCCAGCGGCTCGGGCCAAGTCCTGCCATTCTTCAATCGTGCGTTGCGTAAAATGGCTCGGGTCGCGGGTGCGTTGGAATTCGTCCACCCAAGTTTTGTTTTGCGCTTCCAGCGTGACCTGATCGGCCATCACGAACCGGGCACCGGGTTCGAGCACACGGGCAACCTCGGACAAGAATTTGGGAACATCTCGAAAATGATGTGGCGCGTGACGCGAAACCACCAACGAAAAACTCGAGTCATTAAACGGCAAAGCTTCAGCACTGCCCTCGAGAAAATCTGCGTTGGAAAATCCTTCCACGAGCGCACGCTTTTTGGCCTGCTCGAGCATCTTCACCGCCATGTCCAAAC
>JAYURE010000381.1:0-1777 GCA_043756345.1 Deinococcales bacterium
CTGCTGACGATCTTCAATAAATCACTCGGCTCGAGGCTTGGTGCTTGCGTCGCGTGACGGCGTTTCGCCCACGCCGCCAAACTCCCCTCGGCGTACAACCCTGCAAGGGTTCGGATTCGCTCGAGCGCGTGTACGTCGTCCGGTTCGCGGTAATCGACAGTTCCGGCAATGCTCGAGTGCATGCCCGCGCCACCCAATTCCTCGGAATCGACAACCTGACCTATCGCGGCCTTGACCAGTGCGGGACCGGCCAGGTACAAACCGCTGCCTTCGGTCATGATCAACGTGTCGCACATCACCGGCAGGTACGCGCCACCCGCGACGCAATTGCCCATGATCGCCGCGATTTGAGGCACGCCCAAACTCGAGATTCTGGCGTTCAAGAAAAAGACGCGACCGAAATCGTCCTGATCGGGAAAAATCTCGTCCTGCATCGGCAAGTAGACGCCCGCCGAATCGACCAAGTACACGACCGGCAAGTGATTCTCGAGCGCTATCGTTTGCGCTCGAATGACTTTCTTGGCGGTGATCGGGTAGAACGCGCCCGCTTTAACGGTCGCATCGTTGGCGATCACCATCCAATCGCGGTTTGCAATTCGGGCGATTCCGGTGATCGTGCCGCCCGCCGGAACGGGGTCCGGGTACATCTCCCAACCGGCATGCGTTGCCAGTTCATCAAACCTCGAGCCCGGATCGATCAGTGCGGCGACGCGTTCACGTGCGGTCAAACGGTTCTTGGCGTGCTGTCGGGCGATGGCTTTCGTGCCACCACCTTGCAAGATCTTCTCGCGGCTCGAGCGCATGGTTTCGAGCAATGGTTCCCAAGCGGTTTGGCTGGTTGAATTGTTGACGGTCATGAACGAAGCATAACGGGATTGCGTTAGGAAAACCCGAAAGCGTCATGCGATCAATAAAATCGTGGCCCTCTGCCGTAGGGGTGAGGCAAGCCTCACCCAAGCGATCACCCCAGTACAATCACCCATGCACCAGAAAATCCAGCAATTGATCGACCATTACCAACTCGAGACGCTGCCGGTCGAAGGCACGTTGTTTGCCAGCACGTATGTCTCGAGCATCAAGACAACCGAGGGTGATCCGATCAGCACCGCGATTATTGGACTGTACGCGAACAACCCAGAAAGCTTCTCGAGTTTTCACCGCCTACAACACGATGAACTCTGGCATTTTTACGCTGGCGATCCGTTGCGACTCGTGATCTTGCACCCGGACGGCTCGAGCGAAGACGTGATTCTGGGGCCAGATTTCGCGGCGGGACAACAGGTGCAATTCATGGTGCCAGCGCACACCTGGCAGGCCGGTCACACGCTCGGCGAGTATAGTTTGTTCGGTTGCACCATGACGCCAGGTTTTACGGGGACGTGCTTTGAAGGTGGCGAAGTGAAGGCACTGCTCGAGCAATTCCCAGATCGGGCCGATGACATTCGCCGGTTGAGCGCAACACATGGCGAGACGCGAATGCCGGACGGTTACACGCAGTAAAATCGAGTGAAAAGTTCAAAGTGAAAAGGTGAAAGTAACGGCCAAGGTCAAATGCTCGAGGCTCGAGTTTGGTTTTGCACTTGCTCACAAGACAGCACCTGTCTTGACCCTACAGCAGCACCTTCTTGCATCCACAGCGGCACCTGACGGGCCTGATGCGCTTTGGGCTTTGGTCGCTTCTTGGCCCCACACCAGCACCTGTCTTGATCCCAACCATGCACCTGACGGGCGGGATCGCTCACGGGCTTGGGCCGCTGACGGGCTGTTCGCGCTTCCA
>JAYURE010000382.1:0-4798 GCA_043756345.1 Deinococcales bacterium
TTCGTGGATGAACGGGTAGACGCGCATCTCGACCATTTTGACGCTCTCACCGTTGGGTGGTGGCACGTCGTAGGAACGGTGCCAAATCTTGTACATCTCGGGATGGTTGGCTTGGACATCGCTGTGCAATTGCCCGGACAGGTCGCCGTAAGAACGTTCAATGATTCGGTCATCGACGATCACTGGCGGCTTAACCGCGTGAGGCGCAAGCAGAATCTCGAGGGTGTGGCTGGCGCGTTTGAGTCTCGAGGTGTAGGCGGCATCGAATGGAATGTCTTTGAGCATTCCTGCGATGCTGGTCGCCTGTTGCACGCCAACCTCTGAGATGTCCACGTCGATCCAGCCGGTGAAGGTTTTGGTGCCGGAGGCGTTGAAAACGGTTTGTCCGTGACGAACGATGTACAGGTTGCTGGGCATGAAGGTCCTTTCGGGCCGCCGACCCAAACACAATTTGGGATTTGAGTCCGAACAGGCGGGCACTCGGCTCGAGTCTAACAAGACCCCAGCGGTTTGGACTCGAGTGGCATCAACCCCAACACTTTGATTGAGTGGTCTTGGGTTGTTGAAATGATAAATTCCTCGAGCATGAAAGCATTCTTTGCTTTCGATGTGCTTGTGCTGAGAATTTTGAATTCGGATCAAATGCTTTCGTGTCCTTCTGTTGTGCTGGAAATGCACGCCTGCCTTCATCTTCTCGCCTTACTTTGGAATTTGGGAGTTGGAAACGGTTCATGCACCTGGGAGGGTCATGCAACCGCTCGCCTCGAGACAATCAAAGTTTCAGGTGATGGGAACACCTGCACGAGCTTGCCACCATGAACCAACCTTCACCCGTACCCTCACGTTTCGGAATTTCGCGCGGCAAGCTGGCCGTGGTCGTTTCATGCCTGCTCGCACTGACCCACCTTTTATGGTCGATGCTGCGACCTGGCGATCATCCGTTGTTCCTGGCCGCCTTGAGTCTCGCGTTGGCGTTGGTCATGAGTACCCGGAATGTGTGGGCTCGACGCGACGGCTCGAGTGGCCTGGGTTTGACTCACATTTCTCTGGCGGCGGTTTTCGTATCGGTATGCCTTCGCACCTGGAACACCTCAGAACTGACCTCGCGCTTAAGCGAACTGTGCCAGGTTATTTTTGCTGGCACGGCAATCCTGGCCCTGCTGCGCCTGCCGCGCCAAAAGGTTCCAAGGCTCGAGCAACTGCGTTTGGGTTTGGACGTGGCGACCACGATGGCGGCCTCGTGGGTGTACGCTTGGCATTTTCTGATCGCACGCCTGTTGACCCGACCGTTCGATGCTTGGGAGGCCCTGTGCCTTTTGCGGGCCACCCTTCACCCGGCGTTGGTGGCGGTTCTCGTTTCAACCGCTTTCCGGGCCGCCGTTTCGCGCCCAGCCTGGCCGGGAATCGGCCTGATCGCATTTGTGGGTGCCGATGTCTTCTCGATCTTGAACGAGGTTGGCGTACCCATGCCCGCCATGACCGAAAACTTATGGGCCTGGGGCGCGGTCTGCATCGTCATCGCCAGCCTGCAAGATCAAGCCAAACAGGTCCTCGAGCCGGAAACCGCCAGCCTAAACCCTGGTTCGACCCTGGAATTACGGGCCAAACTTCACGACTTGGGCCGACCATTGCGCCATCCGCGTTGGGTCCGGGGCTTGCAGCTTGGTGGCCCATTCCTGACCGTGGCCCTTGTGTACACATTGCACCTGTTCGAGCCGGAATCCATCACTGGCGACCTGGCCGAAATCAGCCTGATGGTCATTGTCGGATTGGTCTTGCTGCGTCAAACCTTGGCGATCCTTGAGAGTCGCCGCCTGAGCCGCGAACTGCGCGACCTGAACCATGCCTTCAATCATCGGGTCGAAGAACGCACCGTGGCCCTCGATGAGAGCCGACTGAAACTGATCGCCAACCGTCGCCTGGATCGGGATCGCAACGAGGTGCTTGAACTGATCGCCCGTGACGAACCGATTGCCGCGATTCGAGAACGCCTTGAACGAATCAACAACCTCGAGCATTACGGGTTCGCCAACCGCGAACTCTTGGAAACCACGGATCGGTTGAACGAAATAGCCGAGCAACGCCGCGAATTGACCCGGCAACTCGAGCATCAGGCAACGCATGACGCGCTGACCGGATTACCGAACCGTTTGCTTGGCGAACGCCTACTTGAACGCATGATCCGTGATGAAACCCTGAAAATCGAACCGGGAATGATGGCCGTGCTGTTCCTGGACTTGGACCGTTTCAAGCAGATCAATGACACGCTCGGTCATTCAATCGGCGATCAAATGCTGTTTTCGATAGCGGCACGCCTGCGCCGTTCACTCGAGCCGGACCAAATCCTGATCCGTACTGGCGGCGATGAATTTGCCTTATTCGTGCCCAACTTGCGCCGTGAAACCGACGCGACCCGGATCGCCAACATGCTCGTGCGAACGCTCGAGACGCCATTCAAGATTGGCCAGACCGAACTGTTCGTTGGGGCCAGCCTCGGCGTGGCGATCTACCCAGAGGACGGTCTGGATGCGATCACATTGCAAAAACATGCCGATATTGCCATGTACCACGCCAAACTCGAGGGTGTTCCGATGCGCAGGTTCTCGCAACGCATGATCGATGCCGCCCGTGAACGCCTGAAACTCGAGACGGCACTGCGCCAAGAACTCGACCGGATCGCCCGTACACAAATGCTCGAGACCCGAAACGCAATGTCGAACGAACTTAATTCGAACGAACTCAAATCGAACGAAACGAATGCCTCAAGCCTGTTGCCTAAAAACACACTGACCGGCTTTGAGGTGCGTTACCAACCACAGGTCGATGTCAATACCGACACCGTCAGCGGCTTTGAGGCCCTGTTGCGCTGGAACCATCCTGAACTCGGTTCGATCCCGCCAACAAAATTCATTCCCATCGCCGAAGAATCCGGTCTGATCGTGCCATTGGGAGCTTGGGTGCTCGAGCAGGCTTGCCAGCAGAATGCTGCCTGGCAACGTGCGGGATTGCGGGCCGTGAAAGTCGCGGTGAACGTCTCGAGCCTGCAATTTGAACGACCAGATTTCGTTCAGATCGTGCGTGGCGTGCTGCAACGAAGCGGCCTGAAACCCGAACACCTCGAGCTTGAACTGACCGAAACCGTTTTCGGCGGCCAAAACGAGGACCTCGTGCGACGCATGTCCGAACTGCGCGACCTGGGCGTGCACCTCTCGATTGATGATTTCGGCACCGAATACTCGAGCCTGCGTTACCTGCAAAGCCTGCCGATAGACGCCCTAAAAATTGACCGCAGCTTCACGCAGGGCCTCGAGCTTGAAATGCAAAACGGTTCACGCAGCACACTGCCATTGATTCAGGCGATCATCTCGCTGGCCAAAGGTTTCAAGATGAGCGTGATTGCCGAAGGTGTCGAACATGAAGATGTGCTCGAGGAATTGCGAGCCCAAGGTTGCAACACCGTTCAAGGATTCTTATTCGCACAGGCCGTACCACCGATTGATGCGGCCTTGTTGCTCGCCTCGCAACGCCTGACGCGCCAACCCGAGATGCTCAACTGAACAATGTGTGTTTAATGAAACGTTTCTCGAGAAACCTCGAGCCAGTCGAACCCACGGGTTCTCATCTGGCCCAACGATCCCTCTCAGCATTGCTGCCTAAGCTGAGCGAAGCAGAGAATTCCTCCCCTGGAAAGACCCAGGCAAGCTTTAACCCCGACGTTGCGGAGCGTCGGGGTTTTTTATTGGCTCGAGATCCAGCCCGAGGGTTGGTTCAAGTTACCCAATGGCCCGTTTTGCTGGTTGCGGCACGAAAAAGCTCGAGATCACCAACAGCAGCACGCCCGAAACCACACCGACATCAGCAATGTTGAAAATCGGGTAGACCGTGCCAAAAAACGGTTTGTAAATCGCGGTCAACGTGTGCGAAACGAGCATATCGACCACATGTCCACGCAAGGCCCCATCAATGGCGTTGCCAATCGCACCACCGGCAATCAAAGCGAACGCCACCCACTGCACTCGAGGAAGTTTTGAAAAATTTATCCAGATGTATCCAAGAATTGCCACGCCTGCGACGAAACGCAAAACCACCAGGACCGGAGTCAATTGCGAAAAAAGGCTCCAGGCCGCACCCAAATTGATCGTGTACGCCAAATTCATGAATCCCGGAATCGCCGGAATCGTGTTCACATACGGATCGGGATTGTACGTGTATTGGGCGAGTTGACCCGACGTGTGCAGATCGACAACGTGCATTTTGAGCCATTGGTCCAAGAGAACCCAGACGGTTGTGATCAGAAACGGAATGAACTTCATGGCTCGAGGATAGCACCACAAACCTCGAGGGAAAGTGCAACGAAAGCGCTTATTGGCCGCAAGTCATTTGGCATATTCACCCGTTGCCCATCGCGTAGTAACATGGTTTCAGGTCCAAATTATTGATCGAGGAGAACCCATCATGAGCACCCGAGCCAAGCAACGTCAGATCAAGCGTCCTGAGAACACTCACGAACGCCCATTCGATGATGCCCAGATGCTCGAGGATCATGAGGTTGTTCACGTACCGCAACTCGAGACTGGTGAGGTGCGCCCGCTCAACCTGAACGCACCCGCCGTGCTGGTCTTGAACGCCAGCTACGAGCCGCTACATGTTTGCAGCATCAAACGTGCCGTGACATTGCTGATGCACGAAATCGCCGAACGCATCGAGGACGGCACGCAGCTGCTACACTCACCATCGACCTCGATCATCGCGCCAAGCGTGATTCGCTTGCGCCGTTACATCAAGCGTCCGCCACGGT
>JAYURE010000383.1:0-14279 GCA_043756345.1 Deinococcales bacterium
CGGTGGTTTGACCGGCTTGCGGGCATTCGACTTGGTGCGACCAGTTTTGGAGGCTCGAGGTTCGGATTGGCGTGATTTCATGCTGCGACTTGCGCGTGACGGTTTGCGCTTTGGCATTTCACTTGGCATTTCATCCGGTGTTTCAGGCAGGCTCGAGGGGCTCGACCGGGTCGGTTTGATGTCCTTGTCGCGGGCCAAACGTCGCGCCTGATCTCGGGCCGGATCTTTGGATGGTGCGCGTCCGAGCACGGCAGGCTCGAATGGTTTTTGCCTGATTCGAGAAGTTGGAACTGGTTCGATAGCGGGTTTCACGGCATGACCTTGTTCGTGCCGTCAGGATCGAGTTTCCACTCGAGGGTCGCACCGGTCACGCCACGGTAATAGTTGTAACCATAGCCACCGTTGCGCAATCGGTAATCGTAATTGATCGAGTAATTGCAGTCCGTGCCGACCTTATGTGAATCAACGGTCGAATCGGTTGGGCGTTTGGTCGTATCGCACGTGTTGAATGCGGTACGTTCGGGTTCTGGAACCCACCCACCAATCGCGCTGTTTTTGCCGGGTGCCAGCACTCCGATTTCACGGGCAATCATGCCACCGTTGATGTATCCACCTCGAGGCGAAAGTTTTCCAGCGATACGGCTGTTCGCGTATAAGAATCCGTCCAACGCTGTGACTTCGGCCCGATAGTCTTTCGCTTCATTCACGGCAACACGTAGGGTATTCGTCGGGTTTTTGGGATCGGTACTCACGTCGATCTTGACGTAGCCAGAAACAGGATTTCCGTTTTTGTCCAACCCTTCGTAACGCATGGATGGGTCCACTTGATTGTTAACCAACTTTGTGGCGATGGCTTTGGTGTCGGCACTCCCTACCGGCAAACCAGATGCCTCGAGTTCGGCGGTAATCGCTGCAATCCTGTCCGTATCAGAGACACCCATCGAATTTTGCGAAAATCCCGAACGCCACGTGTTGTTCGGAATGCTCTCGCTGCCCAAAATGCCCTGGTATTCGGCGTCCGACAACCAACTCTGGAATTGACCGCTCGCGTCGGTAGAGCCGGGCGCGATGATTGGTCTGTACGGATCGTTGGAACCAGTGCCATACGTTTTGACGTCGCTGGCGGCAACTGGACGACCCATTTGATCCACGAACGTGCCGTCTGGTTTTTGTTGAAGTTCTTCGCTCGAGCCGGTTTTAACGTAGCGTTCCGTGCCGGGGGTCAAACCGAATTGGCTGCGGAAGTACTCTGCCGATTGCCGGTCCCGAATACTGGCCTTGCCGTTAGCGTCCTGTTCGGTGTAATCACCAAGCACCATGTTGTTGCACGCCGAAAGGCGCGTTTCGTCGCGGCCAGCATTGATGTTTTTAACAGCGCATTCGTTGCGACCCGCGTCATCATCGGCAATGGTGGAGCAAATGCCAGTTCCGGGTTTGTCGGCTTTGTTCAAGTTGGTCAGGTTGCCCGCAACGTACATGTTGCGCCCCGAGTAAATTGCGCCCCGTCCGGTGACGACCCCTTTGATCACGACATCGCCGCTAACGTAGACGTCACCATCGAGCACAATCGGATTGCCCGGTGTTCCCTCGAGCACAAGATTGCCGTTGTAAAACTTGCTGATACCACCGGCAGCGGTTTGTCTGTCGGCCCATTTGGTTCCCGCTGCGACTTGAAGGATATTGCCGCCTTGTATCGAACCGCTGGCGTTTCCTTTGATGGTGTCACGGTCCAACCCTGGAAACGCTGGATTGCCATCTGCGTCCAACGGTAGTTTTGTTCCAGAATAGTTTTCGTTCAGTGTCTTGCCCGCAGTCAAGGTCGCACCGTTAATGTCATTCGCTCCAGCTTTGTCTTTGGTGACAGTTTTGGCGGAATACACGTCACCGTCAATGACTGAACCTGCTCCAGATAACTCTTTGTCGCCTTCGCTGCCCCAACCGGGACGCATTTTATCCAGCGATCCAACGTCGCCTTTAACGCTCAGGTGGCAGAACATGCAATCAACCCGTTCGCTTAAAAGGGCCAGGTTGAAAATGTCGTTGTCTCCGAACCAAACGGTGCGCAAGACGGTCTGGGTGTTACCGCTCGGGTCGATGGCGCTACTGGCAAGAATGACCGAGGCTTTGTTGTTTATTGGTGGTGTGATCTTTTGGATGCGCCAACGAACGGTCACTCCATCCAGGGTGCGTTCGTGGATGCCATCTAAGGCGCTGACCAGTGGATCGGTCGGGTTGATGACACCACCGGGTTTGATCTTGTCGTGCCACTTCTTGAGGCTCAGATTGGAATCGGTGTAATTCTTGGCCAGCATTAGGCGTGCCCAGTCGCTGTAACCGTCGGCGGTTTGCAGCAGACGTATCGAGGTCACGTCGCGGTTGGTGACTCGAGATCCGCGCACGCTGAGGTTGGTGATGACCATCAGGAGGGCCAGCACGACCATGGCGATGCCGAGCACGGTGACGAGGGCAATGCCTTGTTGTTTGCGGGTTGCATTCATCGTCTATGTCCTTTACCCGAGGTTGAACGTGGAGCGTCCATCAAATTTTGGAGACAATCTCGAGTCTCATTATTATGAAGCGCCTGGATCAAGGGGGCCTTAAGGCCGTCCCGGGACTTTTTCAAAATCGAGGCAGCCACTTCGAGAATTCACTCGCCTCGCAAACGATCTGCCCGAAGCTTTTCAGCCATGAACGACACCCGTTCGGTCAAGATCAAAGCAAGCGTGCCGAACAAGAAAAAAACCGCCAAGGTCGTTCCCTCGAGCAAGGATAAGTACAAAGCGACCGTCAAGGCCAGGTGCGCCCCTCTGGTGGTCAGGCGTTCAACTTTGGAAACCACGCGGCCACGCTCGAGTTCGTTGACATTCTTGGCGGCCCAAATGAACCGTGCGCCCCACGATCCGGCCAGCAACGCGACGGCCACACCGGGCCAGGACTCGAGACCTAGCAGCCAGAGAGCGAAGCCAACCACGATCAAGGCCAATTCTGTGATTCGCCATGCGTAATCGGTTTGCCGCGAGAGGGTTGCGGGTCGCGGAACCGTCGTCTGAGAACTATCCATGCTGTCATGGTGACAAATTGATCCTGTCAAAAACCTCACTCAGCAACAGTTTTGAGCTTCTTGAGGCTCGAGAAATGCAAAACTCAGATTCTCGAGTGATGAATCGCTGACCGTCATCTCCGGCTTGCTCGATCAAGTTGATCCACGGCTTGCGGACAACGGCGTGGACAAAACGAATCTGTTGGATTCTGCCAAAATGTGCACAGAATCCAACAGATTGCAAAACAGATTGCAAAACAGATTTTTGGGGCTCGAGGTTTACTCGACGGTGACGGATTTCGCCAAGTTGCGTGGCTGATCGACATCATGTCCGAGCAGCACGGTCGTCTCGTAGGCTAAGAGTTGCAACGGCACCACATTCAAGATCGGGCTGATCAACTCATCGACCTTCGGCACGTAAATCACACGGTCGGCAATCTGTGCGATCTGCTCGTCACCGTCGTTGGCAACCGCAATCACGATGCCGCCTCGGGCTTTAACTTCTTGGATGTTGCTGATGGTTTTGTCGTAGAGCTTCGAGGCGGTGGCGATCACGACCACCGGCATTTTTTCGTCGATCAACGCGATAGGACCGTGTTTCATTTCGCTGGTCGGGTAGCCCTCGGCGTGAATGTAGCTGATCTCTTTGAGCTTCAGTGAACCCTCGTAGGCGGTGCAGACGTTGACGCCACGCCCGAGGAACAAGTAATCCTGCGCGGATTTGAACTCGTCAGCGATGGCTTTGATCGCGTCGCGTCGCTCGAGCAATTCTTCGACCAATCTTGGCAGGCGACGCAGTTCAGTCAGGAGGTGTGTGGCGTACTCACTCGAGAGCGTACCGCGTTGCCGTCCGAGCCAGATTGCCAGGAGCGCTTCAGCCGCGAGCATCGAAGTATAGGCTTTCGTACTGGCCACACCGATCTCGGGACCGCAATGGATGTACAGCGTGTCGTCAGCCTCACGGGTGATGGTGCTGCCCTTCGAGTTGATGATCCCGAGCGTCTGTGCACCCTTGCGTTTCGCCTCACGGGTGCCCTCGAGCGTGTCGATGCTCTCGCCGGATTGCGAGACGATCACGGCGAGCGTGTGTTCGCTGGCGACCGGATCGCGGTAACGGTACTCGGCGGCCAGTTCGTTGCGGGCCGGAATGCGGGCCAGCGTCTCGAGCATGAACGCACCGTACATGCCCGCGTGATTGGCCGTGCCCATCGAGAGGAAGACGACATCGCGGACTTTCTCGAGGTCGATTTGCAAGTCGAGCATGACTTCGCCGGTTTCGTCGTGAAGACGTCCACCGAGGGTTTGGTGCAAGGTATCGACCTGATCGTAGATTTCTTTGAGCATGTAGTGCTCGAATCCGCCCTTTTCGGCGTCCTCGGCGCTCCAGTCGATGTGGGTCACGGGCCGATCCATGATCTGACCGTCAAGATCGGTGATGCGGATCGCGTTTTCATCCATGATCACCATTTCGCCATCGTGAATGAAGATCACTTCGCGGGTATAAGGCAAAAGTGCAGGCACGCCGGAGGCCAGAAAGTTCTCTTTCTCGCCGACGCCGATCACCAATGGGCTGACGGTGCGGGCGGCGACAATCTCGCTGTGATCAACGTGGGTCACAACCAGCCCGTAAGCACCTTGGGCAACTTTCAGGGCGGCACGTACAGCAAGCTCGAGGCGATCTTGGCTGGCGGGCAGCGCGTCGTACTTTTCTTCGATCAGGTGAACAAAAACTTCGGTGTCGGTCTCGGACAAAAAGACATGTCCACGCTCGAGCAATCCGGCCTTCAATGACAAATAATTCTCGAGGATGCCGTTGTGAATCACGGCCAGTTTGCTGTCCTCGCTGGCGTGCGGGTGCGCGTTGAGGTCGTTCGGTTTGCCGTGCGTGGCCCAACGGGTGTGACCGACCCCGATACGGCCCGTGATGATCGCACCGTCTTTTTGTTCTTCCTCAAGTTGGGATCGAAGGACTTGCAATTTTCCGGCAGCCTTGCGCAATTCGAGATGCCCGCCGACGTTGACGGCGATCCCAGCGCTATCATAACCGCGATACTCGAGTTTTGAGAGGCCGTTCAAGAGGACTTCTGTTGCGTTGCGATAACCCACATATCCGACGATTCCACACATGTTCACTCCAAGTGGCAAACCTCGCTTGAGGTTCGACACGACTGTCTCGTTCTGGGTTTGCCAGAACGAACTGGGTCCAGCCATTCAAGCCAGACGGTGATGCTCGAGGGGCCGGTTGATCCCGGCTCGAGTGTTGAGGATGTTCATGGACGGTGGCGAACCGTGGAACCTGTGCTCGGGTTGTGACCACGTTGCCGTGGGTTTTTTCGAGCATTTGCAACTGATTTTTCAGTCGCTGGGCGGGTGAGGTTTGCACCCGAGGAGCATCCGCAGAAATTCGATGACTCCTACCTCGTTTCCCCGCAGCAATTACGGCGGGGCCTTGCGCTTCCCATTTGATTTCAGTTTTTCTTGCCGGACCTCCTCGAGATGTTCTTTGACCTCAGCGATGAGAGTGTACAACATCATGTGTAAGTTGTGTACGTTAAGTCAGAATGAAATGGCACGCGATCCACACTCGAGGATCGTTGTGCGAGAGAACCGATATGCGAGATGATTGTTATTCAAGAAATTCATTGAGAACCATTTCGGTCCGGCACCAGCAAGGTTCTGACGACCGGCGCGGCGTTCCAGACGCCCAAACCACCGTTTGATGGACGGGACGAAAGCCATTGCACAATCTTGGAATCATGCACACTGTCCGCAATCAATTTCGGCAATCCATCCGGCGAGGGATAGACAAAACTTGCCGGTCCATTGACCGGTGTGGCTTTGGTCTGAAACGACAAAGCCAGCGCCGCAACCATTCCCATGCCGAGCAAAACGCCACCCGTTCCACCCATCACGGCTCGAGCGGTATCGCTGGCGGCACTGATGGCTCCGGTCGTGTGCAACATCTTGGAAAGCTGCCCGAGCAACCAACCGGCAGCCAGGGCCAGAATAAATCCCACCAGCGGGTGAATCCCGCCGATGATGTTCAGCACCAACCACAATGGAAACACGCCGATACCGACCACCAATCCGGCAACGCCTCGACGGACACCAATTACGGTGCAGCCCGCCATCAAGATGATCAGCACTAAATCAAAGAAGGTCAAATCGAACGACATCTGATCCAGTATAGGGTCTGGCAGCAACTCGGAACGTGCGAACCCAGCATAGAACCCGGGGCAATTATTCGAGGGGACGGGAATTGAGTACACAGGCCGAGCCTCAACTTGAATCGCAGAGAGTATTGGAGCATTGAATTCTCGAGCATCACCGACATTTCAACGAATAACCGCTCAAAAGTATTGGCTCGAGCTATGCTTTTGGCATGAATCTCAAATTACTCAAATCGCTTTCCGAGGTTTCGGGCGTCTCGGGCCGTGAAGAGCGCGTCCGCGAACTGATCAAGCTCGAGCTTGCAGGCTTGGTTGACGAAATGCGCGAGGATGCGATGGGCAACTTGATCGCCCTGAAACGCGCCAAAAAACCCAAAGCGAAATCCAAAAAACCCGTCAAGCGCGTGATGCTTGCCGCGCACATGGACGAAATTGGTTTTCTGGTCAAATTCATCGATGAAAATGGATTCTTGCGCATTCAGAACCTGGGCGGATTTGACAAACGCAACCTGTTCGCCCGAGACGTGATCGTATGCGCCAAAGATGGCGACCTGCCGGGCATTCTGAACCCAGCGGGCAAACCGATTCACATTGCCGAAAAAGCCGATCTCGAGAAAATCCCGATGATGCGTGAATTCGCCGTCGATCTGGGCTTGCCGGTCGATGAGGTCAAGAAACTGGTGCGCATCGGCGATCCGGTGTCACTGACCCAAACGTTACGCACGGTTGGGCATTACGTGGTCGGCAAAGCGCTCGATGACCGCAGCGGCGTCTACATCCTGATCGAGGTGCTGCGGGCTTTGAAATCCAAATCGCTCGAGGTGGATTTATTCGCGGTCTTCACCACCCAAGAAGAGGTCGGACTTCGAGGTGCGACCACCAGTGCGTTTGGGGTTGAACCAGACATCGGGATCGCCCTGGACACAACGCTGGCGGTCGATACTCCCGGTGTCTCTCGAGACGAGGCCGTGACCGTGACCGGACAGGGTGTGGCTCTGACGGTGATGGACAGTTCCTCGATTGCGACCCGTTGGTTGTTGGACGAATTCATCGATTGTGCCGAACGCAACAGCATCAAGTACCAACTGAACATCCTGCCGCTCGGTGGCACCGATGGGGCCGCGATGCAACTCTCGAGGTCGGGAACGGCAACGCTTTCGATTTCCCTGCCGAGCCGTTACGTTCACACAATTCAGGAGGCCGTCCACAAAGACGATCTCGAGTCAGAGATTCAACTGTTGCAGGCTTGGTTGCTGGGGAAATGAACTGAGCAAATAAACCGGGCGTAGCGCTTAACTCAAGAATGAAGGCTTCGCGCTAGACGTAACACAATGCTTCAATTTGCGATAGAATCGCAGCATGAGGACGCAACGAAACCAAAGCTGGCTGAGCGACGTCGGTCAAACCGCATCGAGGTTCTCAAGGCAAGGAACGAACTTCGGGTCCGGTGTGCTTGGTTTCTGGCGCGGCCTGTGGTGGAGGGCGCGACACTCGAGCTTTGCGACTCTCAAACCGGGCTGGTTGATCCTGATCGGCCTGCTGGCACTGTATGCGCTTTGGGCGACCTTCGCCCTGATCGGAGCGCGACGCGAATTGGCCCGCGCTGGTGTCACCAATGCATCAAACTCAACTCGAGCAACCGTCATCACGAGCGATCCTACAAACACTGCCACTAAGACCCCTGCCACGGCGCAAGCCTTCATCTGGCCGCTCGAGGGCGCTCGAATGCCAAGATCGATCTCGAACATTCCTGGAGCGAACCGCTCTTACCGCAGCGGTAAATCACAAGGCTTCACCTTCACTGGTGGCGACTCCGGCCTGATCGTTCGCTATGGCACACCTGTCCGAGCCTCCGCTGATGGACAAGTGATCCGTTCTGACCTGAGTTACAACGAATCCAGCGAGACCGCCTACCGCAAACTCTTACGCGATGTTCGCAAAGGCGCGAGCAAAACGCAATTGGATGCCCTGCGCGGGCGTCAAGTGTTCATCAAGCATTCCGATGGTCGAATCACACGCTACGGACACCTCTCAAAGATCGCGCCAGATCTTGGTCTCGGCAGTGTCGAACGGGGCCAGATCATCGGGTATGTCGGCAATTCCGGCACGCTCGAGGGTGCGCGTGGCACGCGCCTGAATGCCCGCTTGCAATTCGAGATTTGGCTCTCAGAGGGTCGCTTTTTGGGTCAGGACATGACCGGTGCCCAAGTCCGTGCGGCGGCGAACGGCGTCTTCAAATAAGCACTCGAGGCTGCCGTCCCAAGGTTGAGTTGCCAGATTTGGGTATTCTCAACTGATGCAACAGATTGTTCACCGCCAACAAGAACTCCGATTGCGCATCATCAATGCCGCCTATGCCGCGTTCATTCAAGATGCCGATGGCTTCATCGATGCCTTCGAGATCGATCCGGGCCTCGAGCCAGCACATCAACTCGAGGAATTTGCCGAGCAGGTCGATTTCAAACTCGAGCCACCCAGCAAAGCCGAGATACGTGGCGCGGCGTACTACCTGGTCGAACGTGGCCTGCTGGTGATGATGAGCAACGAGACCCTCGCGAAGCACGCCCTCAAAATCGGTGATGTTTACATTCACATCACCGGTGACGGCATTGACATGTTTGAAGGCTTGGTCCTCTCAAGCGAATCTCGGGCCGCAACCAGGCCGGTTGGCTTTCAACCCGGTCCGCGTGAACCGCTCGAGGCACGACCGCAACGTTCAATCAACCCATGGTCTCGGGCGGCGTTCGATCAGGATCTCGAGGACACCTCAGACGGGTGAGGTGGGAACCTTGAACGCCACAATCCCGTATCCTGTGAACAATGACCGCATTCCTTGAAGTCTGGCGTAACGCCTACGTTCGGCTCGGCATTTACGCCCTGAGCATCTTCGTGCTTTACCGACTCGCCGGTGAACTCTCGAGCGTGCTGACCCTGGCTGGTCTGGCGTACCTGTTCGCATATTTGTTTCATCCCCTCGTGACTTGGGTTGAGGCGCGGCGAGTCCCACGAAGCTTGGGACTCGCTTTCGTTTTCCTGATCGTGATTGTTTTTCTGGCCGCCGCGACACTCTTGACTGGTTCGGTGATCAACCAATTGATCGAGTTTTCTGCGCAACTGCCAACCCTGGTCGCCAACACGCAAAAGCAAGTCAACACTTGGCTCGACGAACTCGAGCAGGTTCGCGGCACCAGCCCGCAATTAAAGAGCCTGATCGATCAGGCCACCAACGCAGTCCAAGATGGACTCTCGAGCATCGTCACGAACCTCTTGAACATCTTGCGCGGCACAGGATTGAACATCATCAGCCGCACAATTGGTGTGCTCGGTGGCGTGATCCAATTCTTCCTGGTCTTGGTGATCGGCACGTACATGCTCGGATCGTTCACGCAGATTGGTCAATCACTGCTCGAATTGTTTCCGAAACGCTCACAACCAAAAATGCTCGAGTTCTCAAAAGATGTTTCGATAGCGGTCGGTGGGTACATTCGTGGGCAGTTGGTGATCGCAGCAGGTGTCGGCACGATGGTCGGTGTTGGCCTGGCGATTTTAGGTGTGCCGCTCGCACTCGGGCTTGGCTTCCTGAGTGCGGTGTTCAATGTGGTCCCATATCTTGGCGTGGTGATTTCGATTGCACCAGCGATCCTTCTCGCGGCGCAATTTGGCATCGTCAAAGTGTTGCTGGTGCTGCTGGTGTTTATGATTGCCAATCAGGTTGAAGCACAGTTTCTTAGCCCAAACATCCTGGCAAAAACGACGGACCTGCATCCGATCACCGTGATCATCACGATTCTTGCGGGCGCGAGTTTGCTTGGCGTATTTGGTGGATTGCTGGCTGTGCCACTCGTGGCGCTTGGGAAGCTTTTGATTCGCAAACACTGGATCGGCTCGAGGTATCACACAGGCCCAGTTGAACCTGTGACAGAACCAGCCGTGACCGAGCCAGCCGTGACCGAACTAGCCGTGACCGAGCCAGCCGTGACCGAACCAGCAAAGTAACTATCAAAATCCAAAAAACGCTCGAGAAGCTACTCAGACTTCTCGAGCGTTTTACTTGCTGCTGGCCGAGCAATCAAGCGCAGATGAGACCACCTCATCCAATCCGCTGGGTTCCCTCAGGTCACGTCCTTACGCTGTGGGCCAAGGCCAACACATTCCCTCGCGCCCCCGGAGGTAACATGCGCATCCTCGAACTGCACACGATTGCCCTGACGTTCGGACTCTTCATCGCAGCCTGTAACAGTGTCACCCAACCGGCACAGGAAACCGTAGAGAAACTGCCTCAGGGACCAAAACTCGAGGCCAGCGCCAACACCAATCCGGGATTGTTGGCGGAGTATTTTGACAACATCAATTTCACCGGAAGCCGCGTTGCACGACTCGAGCCGAACATCAATTTCAATTGGCTCGCATCGGCTCCCACTGGTACGGGACTTGGACCGGAGACCTTCTCGGCCCGCTTTACCGGAGAAATCCTTGCGCCGAGCACGGGCACGTACACGTTTTATGCGACCGCCGACGATGGTGTGCGACTGACGGTTGGCACAAAAATGGTTCTGAACGATTACTCGGATCATGCGGCACGCACGAGTATGGGCACGCAAAATCTGGTCGCCGGTCAGCGCCTTCCAATGACACTTTGGTACTACGACAACGCTTGGGATGCCAGCGTCAAACTCGAGTGGTCCGGTCCAAATGTGCCTCGGGCTGTGATTCCAAAAACGCAATTGTTTGCGCCCACTGTGACCCAACCGCCGGTGATCGGTCCGGTCATTCTGGGCACGAAAGGTGTCAACATCGGCACGAATTTGATGTGGTCGAGTTTCAATGCCAACGATTGGTCCAAACCCGATAAAGCGGCACGCATGAAAGCCCTTGGGCTCGAGTTTGTGCGCCTGCCGGTCGATCCGATTTTCTTCATGGGTGCGGACGGAACTTTTGGCAACCGCAGCGCCGAACTGGGCACCGCGATCAGCAATTTGAACACCGCCGGGTTGAAGGTGATCGTGGACCTGCACTCGTTCAGCAAGTTTCCCGGAACCACCCGAGATTTCACACAGAGCATCGTCTGTGGCGGGCAAGAATTGGTCAAATTTGAAAAATTCCTGACCGGCATCGCCGCGTTCCTGGACAAGAAAGACAAAAGCAAAGTTGTGCTCGAGTTGCTTAACGAACCTTACGATCCGGGCAAAGCCAACAACCCATGCGGCACGACCGTCAACTGGCCGGTCACGCTTGAGCGATTGCGCAAAGCGGCCCGTGCTGGCTCGAGCAACCTGACTTTGGTGCTTTCCGGCGAGGAATGGGGCGGGATTTACGCGCTCGGGCCGTTGCCGAAATTGGTCGATCCGAACATCATTTACAGCGTGCATTACTACGGCCCATTGGAGTTCAGTCATCAAGGGGCAACTTGGATGGCCGAATACTTCGCGGCGCTCGAGAATGTTCCTTACCCGATCACAAAACGCACGCTGGCATCGATCTGGCCGAAGATCGAGGCGAACATCGCGAGGAATCCTGACATTATGGACAAACCCAAAGCCCGGGCGGAAGCCAAAGGAACGCTCGAGTGTTACTACGGAATAGTTGGCAGTGGCTGCACCCCATACGGCAGCCAGGCCATCAACGATGCGTTCAACCAGGTTGTCACGCAGGCGGCCCGACTCGGTGTGCCAGCCTCGAGAATCCTCTTGGGCGAGTTCGGCGTGCAAGGCAAATGGACCGATCCATGGCGGGCCGCGCCATACAACGTCTTTAACGCCGCGCAACTCGCGGATCGTGCTGCGTGGATCAAAGAGGTCCGCACAATCGCACAGGGTAAAGGCTTTGCCGCCGCAATGTGGATGTTCAACGATACGGGCGGTTGGACGGCCTTCAACAACAGCACCATCCCGCCCAGCCTCGAGCCGAGCATGATTGATGCGCTCGGCTTGAAATCACCGTGAGGTTCAACGTCACGAACGCAGTTTGTGTTGCACCTCAATGTTCGCATGCGAATTCAGATACCCCAACCAACCCTTGACCGAAATCGGACCAAATTGATTGTGCGCCACTGGACCGGGATTGGCCCGCTCGAGACGGCCCACCAACTCGAGTGTCGCCTGACGGGTCTTGTCAAACTCGAGCCGCAATTCTTGCCAGCCGAGTGCAGCATCGGGCGCATAGAGGTTCGAGCCATCCAACTCGAACGGAACTTCTTGCAGCGTGCTTCGCAATCGGTTCTGTCCCCAACGTTCAATTTGAATCACGTGGCTTAAGAGTTTGGGGTTCGCTTGACCAGACTCGAGGCGTGATCGCAACCGCGAACCGCTGGAATCGAGATCGGCTCGCAATTGCGCAAACGACTTTCCTTTCGCTGGATTCTCGAAGAAAAGTGCTGCAACGAAACGGAAGATGGTGTCTTTAAAAGCCATATCTCGAGCCTAACCGGTTCACGAAAAATCCGCCCTTGCAGGCGGATACAATTTCTTCGGATACGATCTTCAGGATGTTCGTTTCAATCGTCGGCGGCAATCACGTGCGAATCCGAACGCGAAGATCGGGTTCGGTACGCCCAGACATCCCAACCGATGCTTCTCGAAGGGCGGCACTCCACACCGATGCCCTGGTCTGAGAACTCGAGCGTCAGTTTGCGGGCCTGCGCGTGCGAAAGGCCGGACTCGATCAAAGTCTTCTCTCTGGAATCGATTGGATTCATGTTCCCAGTATGCGCCTGAGGATGAACGGCATCTGAAGCAAACGATTACAAGCGTGTGACTCGAGCAGGAACAGACCTTTCGGCCAGTTGCAAGGACCATTGAAGGATCTCGAACAATGACAACCGAATCGTGAATCCAAGCGAAAGCACGATGGTCCGTTCAGGTTAAGGTAGAGGTGATGAATCGATCTTTTCTCCTCGGGTGGAGGGCCATGCTTCCACTTTGGTTGGGTGTTGTGCCCTTTGGCCTGGCCTATGCGGTCACGGCTCGAGCGGGCGGCCTGAACATCCTCGAGACGCAAGCGTTGTCAGTGTTCGTTTTCGCGGGCGGATCGCAATTTTCAGCGGCAGGACTCTTCGCCTCCGGCGCAAGTGCTGCGACGATCATCCTGACGACTTTCTTGCTGAACGTGCGGCACGCCCTTTACGGCCTGTCGCTCGGACGGGAAATGCGTTTGACCACCCTCGAGCGTCTGATTGCTGCTTACTTCCTGACCGATGAGTCCTTCGGCGTGATGATCGCCAGCAAAGAACGTAGTTTTGCCTTCCTACTCGGCACGGAGTTGAGCCTGTTTTTTTCCTGGAACCTTGCCACCTTCATCGGGGCGATCCTCGGCTCGAGCATCACCGATCCCGCCGCGCTCGGTGTCGATTTCGTTTTTCCACTTGCGTTTCTGGCCCTGCTAGTACCGATCATCAAAGCGCGAATAGAACTGATGGTGGCGATCTTCGCCGCTGTATTCGCCTGGCTGATCAACTCAAGGTTGCCCGGAGGTTTACCGATCTTACTGACCGGCATTGTCGGCAGTTTGCTCGGCGCATGGCTGACCCGCAGCGAACCGACTCCTGAAGCGATCCCAACGCTCGAGGATGCCATTCGGGAGCCCGCATGAACTTCTGGTTGACCGTCGCAGGCATGCTCGCCGTGACCTTCGGCTCGCGGTTGATCGGGCTGTGGATGCGTGCTCCATTGCCGCCGTTTTGGATGCGTTTTTTGCGCTTCGTCCCAGTGTCCGTCTTTGCGGCACTGGTCGCACCAAACCTCGCTGGCGACCGGGGCGAAGGACCAGTTCGTTACATTGCCGCCGCGATTGCCGCCTTGGTCGCATGGAAGTCCAAACAACTCTGGGCGGCAATTCTTTCTGGAATGCTTGCGTTTTGGTTATTGCGCTTGCTCTGAATTCAGGCCAAGGTCAAACCTGCCTGTCCGATTCACAATTGCCTGGACCGCACCCGATCCGAATGATGCTCGATCTGCGCCTGAGTCAATCCACATTATTTGATGTGGTCCAAACCAAAACCTGAAATGCTACCTCTCGAGACAAATCCGCCCGCAGAAAAGTCCGATTCCAGCCTGCAACAGGGTAAACTGAGG
>JAYURE010000384.1:0-1775 GCA_043756345.1 Deinococcales bacterium
ATGTTCGGCACGCCTGAAATGGGTCAGATGCGGGCTCGAGCTTACGATCTGGTTTTGAACGGCTTCGAGATCGGTGGCGGTAGCATTCGGATTCACCAGCCAGACGTGCAGGAGAAAATGTTTAGCGCCATTGGTTTCAGTCTCGAGGAGGCTCAATCGAGGTTTGGTTTCTTCTTGGACGCCCTCGAGTACGGCACGCCACCCCATGGCGGAATTGCCTGGGGGTTGGACCGTCTGGTGATGCTGATGATCGGCTCGGAAAACATTCGGGATGTGATTGCGTTTCCCAAAAATGCGCGTGGCATTGATCCGATGGTGGATGCTCCGTCGGTGGTGGATGCCAAGCAATTGGCTGAATTGCACATACGGTTGCTCGAATAGTGGTTGCTTTGAATAGCCTCTCCTCTGTTTGAGTTGAAAAGACGATCCGGAGAAGTATCATGTGATTTAATTCACGATTAATATATGCTCGAGAAATTATTCTTTCAAATTTACTTGAACCTTTACCGGTATTCTCTGTTGTGATCAAACTTATCCTGATTGATATTGACGGCACCTTGGTTGGCAAAAATGGAGTTCCAGAAAGTGCATGGTCAGCACTCAACAAAGCCAGCGAACGCGGCATTCACCTCGGACTCTGCACCGGCAGGATCGGCTGCGGCATCGCACTTGAGCATGCACGCCGGGTTTCACCAGATGGTCTCCACGTCTTTCACAGTGGCGCAGTGATCACGACACCCGGTGGTCCAGCCGCCTACACCAGTGACCTGCCCAGAGATACCTACAAAACCCTGGTGCAACTGGCACGAGACGAAAAAGCCACGCTCGAGGTCTACCTCGAAAACACGTATTATCTTGAGGATGAAACGGACCTGACACGGGTTCACAGCCAACATCTCGAGATGGAACCCATCGTCACAGACCTCGCCAAGCTCGATGGGCACATTGTTCGGGCGCAATGGGTGGTCCACGAAAGCAGATGGCCACGTCTGCTCGATTTGACAAAACGCTTTTCCGGCATTGAGATCAGCCCAGCCACCGCGCCATGGTCTCCAGGCACGATCTTTGCCAGCGTCACACGCGCAGGAACCTCCAAAGCCGACGCGATGCGCTGGCTCGCCAATCACCACGGACTCCAGATTTCCGAGGTGGCCATGATCGGCGACGGTGAAAATGACCTTGGGGCGATTGAAGCGGCAGGACTAGGCATAGCGATGGGAAATTCACCTGAAAACGTCAAGGCTTCGGCCAATCTGGTCGTGGCCGACGTAGACGCGAACGGTCTCGAGGAGGCGATCAACTACTGTCTGGCCCAACCCTGAACCGCCCGTGGGTATCAACGTGGTTATGATGGGCAACATATGCGAATCAAGCTCGAGGACATTGCCAAACACACCGACCAAAGCGTGACGATTCAAGGCTGGTTGTCCGATAAATCATCCAAAGGGAAACTTGCCTTTTTGCGCATCCGTGACGGTAGCGGCTTCATGCAGGCCACCGTCTTCAAAAACGATGTCAGCGAGGAAACCTTTGATTTGGCAACCCACCTGGCCCAAGAATCGGCCATCGAAATCACTGGTACGGTCCGGGCAGATGCTCGAGCACCGGGCGGATTTGAACTGGGCGTCAGCGACTTGAAACTCGTCTCGAGCCCGACTGAAGAGTATCCGATCACGCCGAAAGAACACGGTGTGGAATTCTTGCTGGATCAGCGGCATTTGCATCTGCGGCATCGCAAACCATGGGCAATCATGCGCATTCGTGACACGCTGCAA
>JAYURE010000385.1:0-4788 GCA_043756345.1 Deinococcales bacterium
TCAACTTTGCCATCTCAGGCTTGCACATTTACATCATCACGCAAGGCGCACCGGCTTACCGATCTTTTGGCGCGGGTGAAGAGATGGCCCGAGCCGCCGAGAAAGGCTCGAGCATTCCAGCACTGGTCACGTTCGGGATCGCACTCGTGTTTTTCATCTGGGGTTTGTACGCACTCGCAGGTGCTCGAGTGATTCCCGAATTCCCCTGGACTCGAGCCATCCTGATGGTGATCGCTGCAATCTATGTGCTGCGTGGCGCGGCGGTCGTGCTCGTTCCAGTGTTCGGCGTCAAGCTCGATGCGTTCCTGATCATCACCTCGCTCGTCTCGCTGACGGCAGGATTGCTTCACGCGGCGGGACTGCTGACCTCAAGCTGAACGTTTCACCCATCCAACGGGTAGACTCGGCGCATGGAATCCGAATTTGACTGGAAAAACATCACCCTCGAACTTGACGGCCCCATTGCCATCCTGACCATCAACCGTCCCAAAGCAATGAATGCCCTGAATGGCGAAACCCTGCGCGAACTCTCTGAAGCGCTCGAGGCCGCACTCGAACCGGTCGAAACCATGGCCTTGATCATCACCGGCGCGGGCGAAAAAGCCTTCATTGCCGGGGCCGACATCAGCGAATTCGTCTCACTCGAAGATGCGTTCTCGGGCCGAGAACTCGCGCTTAACGGCCAAGACGTGATGAGTTCGATTGCCGCCATGCCGATCCCAACGATTGCTGCAATCAACGGTTTCGCACTCGGCGGCGGCCTCGAGTTGGCACTCGCCTGTGATCTGCGCGTCGCCGCAAAAACCGCAAAACTCGGACTGCCCGAAGTTGGCTTGGGCTTGATTCCCGGATTCGGAGGCTCGCAACGCCTGCCGCGATTGATCGGTGAGGGACGCGCCCTCGACCTGATCCTGACCGCACGGCATGTGGGCGCAACCGAAGCCCTCGAGCTTGGACTGGTCAACCGAGTTGCAGACAACGCGCTCGAGACGGCCATGGAACTCGCCAACATCATCATCAAGAATGGACCGGTCGCGGTCGGCATGGCTAAAGAAGCCGTGCGTCGCGGTCTTGGTGTGACACTCGATCAAGGCTTTGAGATTGAAGCCGATTTGTTCGGCATGGTCAGCACCACCAAAGACATGCAGGAGGGTGCGAAGGCATTCCTCGAGAAACGTGCCCCGGATTTTAAAGGCGAATAGTTTTTGGAGATCCTGTTGTCGGTTGTCGGCACGCAAACTACCGGTGAGTGACGCAGTACAAGTTTACAGTGGTTTTTGAAAAACCTGAAATCCCGCCGTAACGAATCAGCCGTCCCAATTGCGAAAGGCGAAACAGTATTTGTTTCGCCTTTCGTCGTTCTTTCACAATTCCTTCCCGCAACTTCCTTGCTATTCAGGCTTAACTTGAATGGCATCAAGGCTCCGCCCACACCAGGGCGAGCCGGTCCGTTGATCTTGACCCGAGCAATAACCCTCTACACATTCCAAGGAGAACCACATGAAACTGACGATGAAAACCAGCCTGCTCAGCATCGGATTGAGTCTCGCGGCGGGCAGCGCAATCCTGCTGGCCTGCTCACCGATCAATGCGGCCTCAAGCTCGAGTGCTTCCGTGCAGGCCACCGTCGATGGTGTCAAAACTGCGAAATGGGGCGATAACGTCAAAATCAATTTCGCGGATGACAGCTTCACCTTCACCTCGAACGGCATTCCGAACCATGCGCGACTAGCCGAGTACGTCTTGCCCAGTGCTGGCGTGATGCTTCCCACACCGACCACCTCTTACGTTGGGGCCGATCCGACCAAAGCCCAGGATTACAAATTCACCATTCCGTTGAATCCCAGCAAGGCCGCCAAGACCACCTTGACCAGCCTCGGCGAGATCGGTGTGATGATTTCCGGGGCGGTGCTGTTTAACCCTTACGAGGGTGATGGCAAGTCGATTGCCACGTTGGATAATTTCTCACTCAAAAACAGCAAGGGCGAAGACGTGTATTTCTTGGACAGTTGCAACGCGCATCCGACACCGATGGGACAATTCCAGCAGCATCCAGCGCCAATTGATTCAACTTTTTGACGTTGCAACGCGCATCCGACACCGATGGGACAATTCCATTACCATGCCTTGCCGACCTGCATCACCAGCGTGGTCGATACGGCAGACGGTCCATCGCACATCATTGGCGTGGCTTTCGATGGCTTTCCGATTTACGGTGATCGCGCATTGGATGGCAGCAAGATTGTCGCCAGTCAACTCGATGAATGCAACGGGATCACCAGCGCCACGCCGGAATACCCCAAAGGCATTTACCATTACGTGCTGTTGAACACCAAGGACTCAACCTCGTCAATCCGTTGCTTCGCGGGCACATCGACGATCACAGGCAAAATGCCCGGAATGGGCGGCATGATGCCACCCAGGAAATAGCTCGAGCCAATCCTCGAGTTCAATCCTCGAGCCAATCCTCGAGTTCAATCCTCGAGTTCAGTCGTTAGCCCATGCGTTTGTTCGCTTGCAGTGTTTGGACGACACCTACGGCAATGTGGACCCGTTCAATGGGTTTCTCTGCCCAGTTCCGAAAGGTTTTTCGTTTTGGTGGCTGAATCGTTCGAGGTTCGCGTAGTTGATTCGGCCTGGAATGGCGAGAATCAGGGTGCAGAGCAGATTGAGGAAGGTGGCTTGGGTTTTGCGAATTGGAAGGCGCGTCAGGATTTGGTTTAGGATATTCATGGGAGCCGTTCTGGAGCGTTGGTTTCGGCACTCAAAGCTTATGGGGTGGCTCCCACTTTCTTAAAAAGTTACCGGACTATTGAGCTCCGTAAACCCATGTAAATTTATTGTTGCCTTACGCAACCCGCTGCAACCTTCCCTCGAGCCTGTGCACCCTGCGGTCATTTCAGCACCAATCCCGTGATCTCCCCAGAAGTCCACTTCACGCTCGGTCATGCCGTCCGGGAGTTCTGCCCGCGAATGGCTGGGTTGCCACGGCCCGCACCCGACCTGTAATCTGACTCGTCACACGAAACGGGTTGGTTGCGAAAAACGACTCACAATGATGATGTCACCGACCTCACCCCAAAGTAATGTCCGCAATCTTCTGAAATCCCAGGATGGCAGCCGTAACCCGAGATCGTTCATGGCAACTAATCCTCACCCCGACCTGTACCATAGACTGTGAAGATGTCGAACCCTGCCAATCCCTCCAACCCCGACCCTCGGGTGCGTCAAATTGCTCCCGGCGAGGAAACCCTGAAACTCGAGCTTGGTTTGGGTAAGACCGCCGCCATCACCCGAGGTGTGCTCGATCCCGGCCCGTCGTACATCACCCCTGGGACCGTTAAGCCTGAGGTGGCCACGCAACGGGCCAGTTTGTTGCAAGAGGCGGATGCCGCGATCCGTCATGATCTCGAGCCGTTCCCGAAGGCGCTCGCCGCGTATGACCTGCTGGCCGATGATCCCGAGGCGCTCGCCAATTGGGACATGGCGAATTTCATTACGGTGCGCAAGCTGGGTTACAACGATCACGGTCGCGTTCATGCCTGGGTCACGGGTGCGGCCAGCCTTGCGATCCTCGAGTTGTTGGTCGCCTCAGGTGCTCGCCCGGATGTGCTCGAGTCGGGCAGCGGCGATTTGGACGATACCTTCGCCGTGGTGCTTCTCGGGACGATGCTGCATGACATTGGCAATCAAGTCCATCGTGCCGGTCATGAGGCGCATGGTGTCGCGCTGGCCATGCCGATCCTCGAGCGGGTTTTAACACCGGTTTATCCAGACATTGGGCAACGCACCAAATTGCGGGCGTTCATTTTGCATTCGATCAATTGTCATGACCTGAATCCCACACCACTAACGCTCGAGGCGGGCATCACCGCTGTTGCCGACGGCACGGATATCACCAAAGGCCGGGGCCGTAAGGCATTCGCGGCGGGCAAAGTGGACATTCACAGCATCTCGGCGTTGGCGGTCGAACAAGTTTCAATCTCTCGCGGCCTCGAGAAACCGGTCGAAATTTCTGTGACCATGAACAACAGTGCGGGCATCTTCCAAGTCGAGGACACACTGGCGAAAAAAGTGATCAACTCGCCACTCAAAAACCTGGTCGCATTGACCGCGCACACGGACGAAACCACCGAACGCGACCAACGGATTGTGTACCGCGTCTCGCTCGAGAATGGTCATTTCATCAACTTGAAAATGCGTGATGACAAAAGCAAAGAGGACAAAAGCAAACTCGAACAGAACGAACGGAACGGATCGTGAATCCAGAAGAGATCGGTACAGAAGAGATCGGTACAGAAGAGATTGTTCAAGAAATTATTCAAGAAGAAATGTGGTTCATTCCGCAAAAAGTTTGGATGCTCGAGACAGAAACCGGCACTGAAGTTCATGCCAAAATTCGAGGCGTCGAACATCGTGTGATTTCAGAACTGCGCATGATTCACGGTCGGCTCGAGCCGGTCAGGGAGTTGCGAACCTTGAATTTGATGACGAATGCAATTCACTCATGGCAACCGATGCCGTTTCCATCCCAGAAGTAATTTCGGGAAGGGTTTGGGTTTGCCTTGATGCACCTCGAGCGCGTTGGTCGCGCCTGTTGGCTGAATCGGGTGTAGTTTTGGACAGTCACGGTAAGATGGGCCTTGGTCCCGAAGCAACTTGTTCTCTGCAACACCATTCGGGGTCGGAACAGACAGCGGTATTTTAACCATTTCGCTTTCAATTCCCTTGTTAAAGTACCGAAGACTTCACAGTTGGTAGCAAAATTCAAGGAGGAATTATGGCCGT
>JAYURE010000386.1:0-4786 GCA_043756345.1 Deinococcales bacterium
ATCCCCATGCCGATTTTTTCACTTCCGATCAACAAAAACAGGACTAAATTTCTATTCAGATCGCTTTGGGTTGCTTGCCAAACAACCAATCAAAACAAAGCGATAGTACAAAGAACCCGGGGGTTCAGATGTTCAACGTTACAAAAGTAAGATTAATCGCACCGACTTTCGCCGTCATATTGCTCTCGATTGGATTGCAGGCCTGTAATAACGATTCAGGTACGCCAATCAATACTCCGAACGCCACTGGAAACACAACTGGAAATACTACAGACACCGGTTCAAACTCAGGCACCTCGAGCGAAACCGCGAACGATGCTTCAGTCACCGTGACCGACGCCGATTTGGATCAAAGCCCAGCGGGACTCAACGCCAACGCAGTCAGCCCGAACCTCGAGGCGGAACTCAACCCGCAACTGATCGCTGGATCTCGAGTCATCAGCCGCAACAACGCCTCCGGTGGAAAAGTCATCGGTAATCTTGGACAGGGCAGTTCTTTTGAATTCGGAAACCTGACGGTTGCCAGCGCGGGCAAGTACAGCCTGACGGTGTTCGTCCTGAATGGTGACAAACTGGCCCGCAAAGCACAGGTGCGTTTGAATGGCGCAGCCATCAAAGACGTTTCGGTGGCCGGTTCGGGCAATTGGGACAAACCAAAACGTTCGGCATTGCGTTTCGATGTGCAATTGAAGGCGGGCAAAAACAGTCTTGGTTTTGGCAACTCGAGCGCTTGGGCTCCGAACATTGATTCGATGACATTCGCGGCTGGAGTGAGTCCGACCCCAACGCCGACGCCGACCCCAACGCCCACTCCGACCCCAACGCCGACTCCGACCCCAACGCTGCCTCCAACCAACGCCAAAGTCGTGCTCGAAACGAACTACAACGCCTCCTGGGACGTTCCAAGCTTCTGGTATCAACAAAAGTCCAGCCCGAACGCCATCAATGTCGTTCAAGCCCCATGGGACGCCTCGAGCCGTGCGCTCAAACTTGCGATCAACCACGGTGAAAGCTGGAACGGAGCGGGCTACCCTCGAGCCGAAGTCATGGTCGCCACCAACAAAAACCTCAGCATCGATTACAACAAGCACTACCTGTTTGAAACCGGCTTCTACTTCCCAGAAGGATCATTCGTCAGCAACCCCAACGAAATGCTCGCCCTGTTCCAAATTCACCACGATGGCGGCGGCACGATTCCCTTTGCGATGTACCTCAAAGATGGTGGCCTGAAAGTCGCAGTGCGCAAAACCACCAGTTCGCCACGCTGGTACACCGCGCTGAACGCCGTGCCAACCGGCAAGTACTTGAAACTCAAAATTGATTACTACGGCTCGGCAGGCAGCGATGGATCAATCAAAATCTGGATCGATGACAAGCTGGTCATGGATCATCAAGGCTCAAGCGCTTACGGCGGTTACTCGAGGGTCGGGTACTTGAAAACCGGACTGTACGATTACTTCAACACCATTCCCGGCAACCTGACCGTGTTCATGAGTGACTTCCGTTGGAGCGAAGTGCGTTGAGTTTTTCCCAGTCAAAACTTAGATGATCGAATTGATGTTTGAGAAATCTAAGCCGTGTTGAGCAACCTTGTTGAAGTCTAAGATTTTGACATGGCGCACATCCAAAACCGGGATGTTCTTCAAAACGCAACGACGAACCCAGCGACAACGCAGTCAAAGCCGAGCGCAACCTCCCCCCGGATTGCGCTCGAATTTTTTTTGAAACACACGACTCGAGCCACGAAAAAGGCTCGAGTTGTGCGTGCTATTTCGTGACCCGTTTGGTCAACGCTCCAATGTCCAGCAAGAAATTCCCTTGCGCTGGCAGCATCACCGTTTGAATCGTTGGCGCGAGTTTTTCCGCGACCGTCAACTGAATGATTTCTGGGTTTTGCCGCAACGCCTGCCCGCGCAAGGACAAAGATTTCGATTCGCCCTGAGCCCTCGCAATCGCGGCTTTGGATTCACCTTCGGCTTTGACCACAGCGGTTTCGGCCCGGATGCGTTCGGCCTCACGGTTGTTGCGTTCGGTTTGCACGCGCTGCTCGGCGGTTTGTTTCTCCTCGATGGCTTTGGCTACAGAATCCGGGATGCGAATCTCGCGCAGCAAAATACTGCGAAGCTCGAGGTTGGAATCCAGGAAGACTTGGCGCAGGGATTCGGTGACGGTGTTTTCCAGGGCTTTGCGTTGCGTCGAGATCAGGTCTGCGGCGTTGAAGCTGCCGATGCCGTCACGGATTTTGCTGCGCACCTGGGGTCGGATCACGGTCGCCACATAGGTCGGGCCGACACTTTTATGCAGTGCGGGCGCTTTGGCTGGAACGATCAGGTATTGCACGGTCACGTCCGCCGAAATCTCGAGCCCTTCTTTGGAGAGTGCTTTGATGCTCTCGTCGATGTCCGGCCCACCCTCGCCACGCCTTGAAAGCGTCAGTTCTTGCAGCAAGGTCGGGTAGAACGTCACATTCTCGAGGACCGGCAGGACGATGTGCGTTCCGGGTTCGATCACGCCGGGCCGCACGCCTTGAAAGGCGTTGAAGACCACTCCGGCCCGTCCGTTCGGCACCACAACGATGGCTTGGGCGATCACGGCGAGCACCACTCCCACCCCGGCGAGCACCAGGCCCCAACGCTCGAGCCCTCGGGTGCTGGCGAGTGGTGAACCGGGTTTGCCGAACCTCGAGCCGAAGAACATCACGAGGCCAATGACGATGATCAGAATGCCGAATCCCATGTCTTGCTCCTTGGACTGGAGTTGAAAGTCGTGCCTCCGGTCCTTTGAGACACTTTACGGCTGGGACCGTGTTCGGGTTCCAGATGCCCGAGGTTGAGGTGTTATTCGCGTGATGCCCGAGGGTTTTGGGATTTGAGGTTTGGGTCAGTGGCTTTGGGTTTGCTCGGTTGCTGTGGGGATCTCGAGCAACCTCGACTTTAGGCTCTTGCTTTTATGGGTGAAAGTTGCTATTTTTTTCTCAAATCGCTGGGGAGGTTCTCTAGTAAGGCACCGGGAGGGAAGTCATGATCTACGGAGACCGCTAATTCACAGATTCAAAGCAGTGTTCAAAAATGTAAGTTTTTTGCAAAATACCACTTCATTTGAAGTGGTATTTTGCTGTGCTAAAGCCGTAATAGCGCATTGTTTAGATTTGTCACTATTAAAACGTTATCGCACATCTCACAATACGGGGTTCTGTCTGAAACCCTAACTCTTGATGTTGCAGTTGAATTGCAACGTATTGAGGGAATGAGTGCAAATGAGGCTCAGAGTGTTTTACGCGATCTTGAGGTATTGCTTCCACTTATTGTGATGCAAAACGATCCTCATATGCATGCCAGAGCTTTGCGAACAATGGGTTACGCAAATCATTGCATTGGAAATGCAATGATTGCAGCACCACAGTTAACGCAAGCAAAAACTATCTTTGAGCAAACTAAAGATTTTATGTTAGTTACTGGTACTTTACTAGATTTAGGCCATGCTTTTTTTGAACTAGGTGATCTAAAAGAAGCCATAAATAACTTCGAAAACGCTATAAATCAAGCTAAGTCTATTGGGTATCTTAAAGGCATTCGTATGGCTCAACGCCATTTAGGTCGTGTTTTGCTAGAACTTGGGCATTTTGAAAAGGCACTCGAGCAGTTCCAAGCGAGTACACCGCCTCCGATTTCATCGGATATTGGCCGAAGAGAACTGGCTTGGACTCAATTCAATATTGCGCGAGCGCAACTTGGGCTTTGTAGAAATAAAACAGATATCGCATTTGCTAACACTGCACATAAATTGATTGAACGTGTCAGTCGCTTTGCCCGAAAAAATGGTGATGACAACATGCTTGCAGAAGCCCAAGTGACTGCCGCAGAAATTCAACTGCAACGTGGTCGTCTCGAGCAGGCAAGCACGGCAATAAATACCGCTTACTATGTCGCCAAAAAAGCTGGCCTCAAACCCCTTGAGGCTCAATCTTTGGCATTGCGAAGTCAAGTCGCCTTCGCTCAACATAAAGTCGATTTCGGGCTCGAGCTTGCCAACCAAGCATTGGAGATGTTCGCAGAGCAACAGGCACGACCTGCCATCGCTCGGATTCATGAAACACTGGCGAATACCTTCAAAAATCTCGGTCGATACGAAGATGCGTTCCATCATCTCGAGGCGTTTTACAACGAAACCAAACGCATTCACGATCAGGTTGCGCAAAACCGGGCCAACCTGATGTCAATGCAACTCGAGTTTGAAAAAACCAAAATCGAACTCGAAGTCACGAACCGCAAAAATGAAGAACTTGAGGGACTGGTCAGCGAACGCACACAAGAACTCGAGGCTTCACAGGTCGAGATGATCGAACGGCTGGCCATTGCTGCCGAATTCCGTGATGCTGAAACGGGCGAACACACCAAACGTGTAGGTGACATGTGCGCCGAGATTGCCACGCGCCTCGGTTGGAAATCACGTGATGTCGAATTGCTTCGCCATGCCGCTCGCTTGCACGACATTGGCAAAATTGCGATTCCCGATGGCATCTTGCTCAAGCCCGGACCATTGACAGATGATGAGCGCGAGATCATCAACACGCACACCTTGCAGGGCGCGAAAATGCTCGAGAATGGACATTCGGAACTGGTGCGTTTGGCGCACGTGATCGCCTTGACGCATCACGAACGCTGGGACGGTCAGGGCTACCCGCGAGGCATTGAGGGTGCTGAAATCCCAATGGTGGGCAGAATTGTAGCACTTGCCGATGTCTTCGATGCCCTCACACATCCGAGGCCGTACAAGAATGCCTGGA
>JAYURE010000387.1:0-1771 GCA_043756345.1 Deinococcales bacterium
CCTTGCCTCGCGTGACCATCAATCCTGGTGTGACGGATTTGTTCGCCTTTCGCTTCGAGGATTTGCTGCTCGAGGATTACGATCCGCACCCGCGCATCAAAGCGCCAATCGCCGTATGAGACCTCAGCGTATGACAGGCTGTGTTTGATGCTCGAGATCACGTTGATTGCCGCGATGGACCGGGCTCGAGCCATTGGGCGCGGCAATGCGATGCCATGGCATCTTTCGGATGACCTCAAACGTTTCAAGGCGTTGACGCTGGGGAAACCAATCGTCATGGGCCGCAAGACCTTCGAGAGCATCGGGCGACCATTGCCGAAACGCCGCAACATCGTCCTGACTCGAGATCAGAACTTTCATGCCGATGGTGTTGAGGTGATTCATTCGCTCGAGGCTGGACTGGCGAATCTTGAATCCTCCGACCTTGAGGATGAGGTCATGATTACCGGTGGGGGAGAGGTTTACTCGCTGGCGTTGCCGTTGGCGCACAAAATGCACCTGACTTTTGTCGATACGTTGGTCGAAGATGCTGATGCGTTCTTCCCCGAATGGAACAGTGGCGAATGGCGCGAAACGTCTCGAGAATTTCATGGGATCGATGACCGTCACGCGCTCGAGTTTTCATTCGTGGACCTCGAGCGGCTTGGGCGATAAGGTTCGAGGCTCATTGTTGGTCATCAAAAGCCAATAGACTACGGACATGGCAATCAAGTTGGACCTCAAGCTCGAGAAAACTTGGAACCCGCAACATTGGGCCTCATGGAAACCGTTCGGGATTGGTGAGCAACGCCCGAACAATTACAAAGAAGTTTTCCGGGCCGTCTGGGAATCTCGAGATAACCTGGGTTACGCTTGGCGGATTCTGAACGATGGTGTTTGTGATGGTTGCGCCCTCGGCACGAGTGGCCTGAGCGATTGGACGCTGCCGGGACCGCACCTGTGCAACATTCGCCTGCGCCTGTTACGTTTGAACACGATGCCTGCACTCGAGGCTGGCGTGCTCGAGGATTTGGCCGGACTGCGTGCCCGCTCGAGTGCGGAGTTGCGCGACCTTGGACGCTTGCCATTTCCGATGCGGCGCAAACGTGGCGAGGCTGGATTCTCGAGAATTTCTTGGGACGAGGCCTTGCGAGGAATTGCCGATAAGATTCGCGTCACGAAACCCGAACGCGCCGGGTATTTTCTGACCTCTCGAGGCATTCCGAACGAAACGTATTACGCGATTGGCAAGGCCGTGCGTGCGATTGGCTCGAGCAATATCGATAACGCGGCTCGAGTCTGTCATGCGCCTTCAACTGTGGCGCTCAAAGAAACGATTGGCGTTGCGGCCACAACTTGCTCGTACACGGATTTTCTCGAGACGGACTTGATTGTCTTCATCGGTTCAAACGTGGCGAACAACCAACCGGTCGCCACAAAATATCTGCATTACGCCAAGAAAACTGGTGCGAAAGTCGTCTGCGTCAACACCTACATCGAACCCGGCATGGACCGCTATTGGGTTCCGAGTGCGCCCGAGAGTGCGTTGTTCGGCACGAAAATCACGGACCGGTGGTTTCTGGTTAACACCGGTGGCGACGCGGCATTTCTGACCGGCGCTTTGAAGCACATCACGCACAATCACCTCGAGGATCGGGTTTGGATTGACGCGCACACGAATGGGTTTGATGCGACTCGAGATCATGTTGCAAATCTGGATTGGGCCACGCTCGAGCGAGAATCTGGCACGACGCAACTCGAGATGCAATCTTTTGGGCAAATGCTCGGCGAG
>JAYURE010000388.1:0-4780 GCA_043756345.1 Deinococcales bacterium
GCCAGCCGTGGAGCCTCGAGGTTGCCGAGGATCTGCACGTTCGGGTTGGTGCGCAATCGTGCGATGGCTCGAGTGATAAAACTCTTTTCTTGCGCCTCTATTGTCTCCACACCGATTTGTTCTTTGACCCAGAAGGCCATTGCGGTGCGCATTTTTTGCACAATCGCTGGCGTGCCAGCGTCCTCTCGGGCTTCGATGTCACTGGTGAAATGATGCTCGCTCGAGGAGACATACGTGACCGTGCCGCCGCCCGCCGTGCTCGGGCTCGAGAGTTTGTAAATCGATTCGTGAAAGACGAGCACACCCGGCGTGTCTGGCCCACCGACAAATTTGTGCGGGCTCAGAAAAATCGCGTCGAGTTGATCCGCCTTGCCGGGACGCATGTTGATCTTGACGTAAGGTGCCGCCGCCGCGAAATCAAAAAAGGCCAACGCCCCGTGCGCGTGCAACAACCTGGCGATGGCTCGAGTGTCGCTCAGCAGTCCCGTGACGTTCGAGGCCGCCGAGAACGAACCGATCTTTTTGCGGTTGCGAAACTCTGGCGCGGTCAAGGCTTCGCGCAGGGCGTCCATGTCAAGTTGACCTTTGGGACACAAGGGAATCTCGATCACTTCGGCCAGACTTTCGCGCCAGGAAACTTCGTTTGAATGATGCTCGTAAGGTCCAACAAAAACCACCGGGCGTTCCTCGGGTTTCATCACCTCGAGCATTCGTTGGCGCAATGGGCTCGAGATGGCGAGGCCCAGAATTTCTTGCAGGCGTTTGATCGCACCGGTCGAACCGCTGCCCGCGAAAACGATTTTGAATTCCTCGTTCGCGTTCATGCACGTCTTGACGTACTCGGCGGCCTGGTGCGCGAAATGCGTGCTTCGAGCCCCGGTAAAACTGTCCTCGGTGTGCGTGTTCGCGTAAGTCGTCAGTGCCTGATCGTGCAAATGCTGTTCGAGGAATCCGAGGGCGCGACCGGAGGCAACATAATCGGCATACGTCAGGCGACGCGATCCGAACGGTGTCGGAATCATCGTGTCCTTGCCGATCAATTCGGAGCGCAGGTACTCGAGGGTGATCTGTTTTGGCTCGAGCCTCTGTGTTCCTGGCATTGGCGAGTTCATGTATTGCACACTACATCAATCTGGTGATGGTCAATAGGGCAAATCTCACGAGTCACAGGTCTCGAGTCACAGGTCTCAAGTCACGAGTCTCGAGTTACAGGGCCGGTCTTCCGTTCACATCCACCCTTGCGAACGGTACTTGAACAACCCGGCAATCTCTCGAGCAATCTGCATCAAACTCAAAAAGCGATCCGACGGGTAACGCATGCCAGAATCGAACCTGGGTTCCTGGCTCGAAACCGCTATCGCTTTCAAACTCACATCCCGGAACGTCGCCAAAGCCCGTCGCGTGTGCGTCGGCGAGGTCACGACCAGAATCGATTTCCAACCCCGAGTTTTCGCTTCACGGGCCACCGCCTCAGCCTCGGTGCGCGTGGTCAGCATCCGCTCGAGCGTCACAATCTTCGGGCCACCGTCCGGGTACAACCGGCCAATCATGCGGCGTTGTGCCGCCTCGAAACTTGGGCAACCCGGATCGAGTTCTGGAGCGCCATCGGTCAAAGTGATCGTTTCGCTGTACCCTTGCCGCCAGAGTTCCAAACCACGCTCGAGCCTGGCAAACCCTGCGGGACTCAGATCACCACTGACGCAGTTCAGGCCCGAACCGAGAATCACGATCACATCGCTGCGGCGCGGTTGCTCACCGACATCCAACCAGTTTGCGATTGGCTCGAGAATCGGGGTCAACGTGCAGGTCACGATGAGAACCGCAAAGACACTGGCAATCCCGTACTGAATTTGTCGCGTGATGCTCGAGAATCCCATCAATGATCCGAGCACCCAAATCCCGATCAATGGCAACGTGCCAATCTCGCGCAGGAACGCCACGATCACCGGTAGGAACAAGGCTGAAATGCTGCTCGAGAGCAGCAACGGTCGCCACCAATCGTTCACCCGGTCGAGTTCACGGGTGCTCGGGCGCGAATGGCCCGCCAGGTGCCGTCTTGTGAGCAAGAAGCTCGGACGGTACTGGCGGAAATTCTCCCGTTCACGTCGGCTCGAGGATCGGCGGCGGCTCACGGGGTTCAGCATAAGACGAATTTGTGTTGGACGTTCTCATGCCAGATTCTCGCATTGGGGTTCAGTCTGGATCACAGCATTGACTCGCGTTTTGCACGCTGCTCGAGGTCGCTCAAGCACATGTGGTCCCCATTGCTGATCAAGAAATACTTCCAACTCCAGTGAACTCGGAAAAAGTATGTTGGCCGAGATATTTGCGATCTGCAAATATCTCGAGTTACAATAATCTCAGGATGAAACAATCCAAAACGGAAACCATTCAAGACGAAATGCCAGCCAATCACCGGCCCGGTATCTCGCTGGTTGGCGAATTCATGCACACCTGGTTCACACTCGGGCAGGCAATCAAAAGCAAAGTCGTACCCATCCTCGAGCGTCACCACAACGCCGACTTCTTCGATTTCATGGTCCTGAACCTGATCGACGAGGGCAACATTTACCCCGGAGCCATCGCCGAAAAAATCGTGGTCCAACCCAGCAAAATCTCACGCGCCCTCGAGGACCTCGCCAAACGTGGTCTGGTCAAACGCAGCCTCGATGCCGAAGATTCACGCCGCGTGCGACTTGAACTCACCATCGAAGGCCAAAAAGTCCTGCGCGAAGTGTACGCCACAATCCGCACCATCCTCGAACCGAGCTTTGCCGAAATTGGTCACGAGCACATCCGCAACATCATGCAATCCGTCACACACATGACCCAAGCCATCTCGAGCCGCGAGCACACGTCAGATTCAGTGGAACTCGAGCACACACCACAGGAGGTTTCACGATGAGCACCCAAAACGCACCAAGCACCGGTACACCCGGAGGTCCGCCCGGATTTGTCATGCCGCAGATCGAACTGACACAACAACAAAAGACTTTCACGCTGATCGGCGCATTTTTGGGTGTGCTGCTCGCGGCGTTGGATCAGACGATTGTTTCGACCGCAGGCCCGACGATTCAAAAAGCACTCAACATCGATAATGCACTGTATTCCTGGATCACGACCGCGTACTTGGTCGCCAGCACGGTCATGGTGCCGATTTACGGCAAGCTCTCGGACTTGTACGGACGCAAACCGATCCTCCTGATTGGCATCGGCATCTTCTTGCTCGGCAGCTTCCTGTGCGGATTTGCCAACAGCGCCGCCTTCCTGATCATCGCCAGGGCGATTCAAGGTTTGGGCAGCGCGGCCCTGTTCACCAGTGCGCTCTCGATCATTTCGGACATGTTCCCACCGGCAGAACGCGGCAAGTATTCGGGATTGTTCGGCGCAGTTTTTGGTCTCTCGAGCGTGGTCGGCCCATTGGTCGGTGGCTTTTTGACCGACAACATCTCCTGGCAATCGAATTTTTACGTCAACCTGCCCGTCGGTGCGGTGGCCCTGTTTTTCATCATCACCAAAATGCCGAATTTGAACATCACGCAGAACAAACCGACCATCGATTACCTCGGGGCGTTCTGGTTGATCGTCGGTATCGTGCCATTGCTGCTGGGATTGTCGTTGGGCAAAACAGAAATCATCAACGGCGAACTCGGTTTCTTGTGGACTTCACCCGAAATTCTGGGATTATTCGCCCTCGCCCTGATTGGCATCGTCGCCTTCATCATCACCGAACGTCGCGCCAAAGACCCGCTTTTGGACATGAGTCTGTTCAAAAATTCAACCTTCGCCATCGGCAACGCCGCCGCCTTCGTGATCGGCATGGGCTTCCTGGGAGCCATCGTTTTCTTGCCGTTGTTCATGCAGCGCGTGGTCGGCGTCAGCGCCACCTCGAGCGGTTTCGCCTCGATCCCACTGGTGATGGGATTGGTCGTCGGTAACATTGTCTCTGGGCAACTCGTCTCGAGGTTCGGACGGTACAAACCCTTGATGCTGGTCGGTTTGATCATCATGGTGCTCGGGTTCGGCATTGCCGGATTCACCCTGACAGTCAACAGCACGTACTGGGAAGTCTTCTTCAAAATGATCGTCATGGGCCTCGGGCTAGGGCCGAGCATTCCGTTGTACACCCTGGCGATTCAGAACGCGGTTTCACCAACCAAGATCGGTGTCGCCACCGCCAGCGCAACGTTTTTTAGGCAGATGGGCAGCACGATTGGTGTTGCCATTCTCGGTAGCGTTTTTGCCAACGTTCTGTCCAGTGATTTGAAAACCAAAACCGCTGCGATCAAAGCCGATCTGCCCGCCGCGATACAATCGCAATTTTCTGGTGGCAGCATCGGCGAGGGCGGAAGCTCGAGCAATGGGTTCGACGCCAAGAAGATCAAACTCGACATCAGCAGCAAGCTTGACGATCAGAAAATCCTGTTGACCAAAGCGATTCAAGACAACGATCTCGAGGCGCTCAAGAAACTGGCCAGTGACCCGAACACACCCGCAGAACAAAAAACGCAATTCAACGACGCGATCACAGCGGGCGGATTCCAGAACTCACTCAAAGCTGGCATCGGCAAAGCAGTCGGCGCGAAATTTGACGAGACCTACAACACCATCTCCACCGTCATCTCGAGCGGCAATCCAGTAGCCTTCAAAGCCTTGCTGCAAAATCCGCAACTGCCAGCGCCACTCAAAGCGAACCTCGCCAAGATCCCACCGCAGGCGCTCGCCAACCCGCAAGCTCGAGCCGGAATTCTGGCAGGCATCAAACAAGGATTGGATGCCG
>JAYURE010000389.1:0-4774 GCA_043756345.1 Deinococcales bacterium
GTCACATTCCCAGATGGCCCAAACGCGCTCGAGTTCTTCGCCATCGCGTAAGGTGCTCGGGTCATGCTTTCAACGCCACCGGCAACGAAGATATCACCCTCACCAGAACGGATCGCTCGAGCCGCCTGATTGATTGCAGCGAGGCCGCTGGCGCACAAGCGGTTCACGGTCACGCCAGCCACGGTTTGTGGCAAGCCAGCGAGTAAGGCTCCCATGCGGGCAACGTTGCGGTTGTCCTCACCGGCTTGATTGGCACACCCGAAAATCACTTCTTCAATCTCGAGCGGATCAATCCCGGCACGAGCCACGGCCTCCTTGATGACAATGGCGGCAAGGTCATCGGGGCGCACACTCGAGAGCGCCCCTCGGATTGAGGCGATTGGTGTGCGTACTGCACTGACGATCACGACTTCATGCACGGGAAATCCTTTCGGGTTCAATCACGCTTGCAGCCTCGAGTACTCGGTCAATCATGTCGTTACTCGAGCCGAGGTGGTTGGATTCTTGAAGCGAATCCCAATCGAGTGGCGCTGTGATTTTTGCTCGAGCAAGTTCGATCAAATTCTGTTTAGTCTCGAGGGCTTCACGCGCCAAATCCGTGCTCCATTTCTTCGCTTCACTTTTCGGCATGTGCTGTGCGAGCGCAAACGAGAGTGCTTCGGCAAGCATCAATCCATGCGAGGCTCGAACGTTCTCGAGCATTCGTGATTCGTTGACCACCATGTTTTCGGTAAGTGACACAGATTTCTCGAGCGCCCCGGAGGTCAGCCCAATCATCTGCGCCAGCGTCAACCATTCGAGTTGCATTCCATGCGTGCCGCGTTCGTGTTCGTGCAGGTTCGCGTGATGCAACGCGGGCAGTAGTGTTGCGTTCATGCGGGCAATCGTCAAGATCAATTCGCTGGTGATCGGGTTGGATTTTTGTGGCATGGTGCTCGAGCCACCACGGTTAGCATCGCTCGATTCGCGCACTTCGGCGATCTCGGATTGAGCGAGCGACAGGACATCTTGCGCGATTTTTCCCAGGCTTGAAGTCACGAACGCCAACCATCCGGCGAGTTCGGTGATGTTGTCGCGCTGTGTGTGCCACGGCATCAAAGGTTCATTCAAGTTCAGTTCGGCAGCGAGTGCGGCTTGCACCTCGAGACCACGATTTCCAAGCGCGGCAAGTGTTCCAACCGCTCCACCGAATTGCACAACGTTGATGCGAGGCTCGAGTTCTTGTAACCGTTTGTGATGGCGTAAGAGCGGTGCGAGCCAAGTCGCAACTTTGAAACCAAACGTGATCGGCAGTGCTTGCTGAGTGTGTGTTCGACCAGCCATGATCGTGCTTCGGTGCGCTCGAGCGAGTTGCGCGAGGTGGGCAATCACCGTTTCGAGCAGTTCACGGATGATCTCGAGTGCATCCCGAATCCTGAGTGCATTTGCCGTGTCAAGTATGTCCTGCGTGGTCGCACCAAAATGGACAAGGCCTGCGACACTGCTCGAGACTTTCGCCCGTAATTGCCGCACAAGTTCGATTACTGGAAAACCATCGTTGGCAATGCCCGCCCGCAGTTGCGCGAAGTCAACCTCGAGCGATTGCGCGGCACGTTCAATCTCGAGCGCCGCTTCTTTTGGGATCATGCCAAGTCCTGCTTGTGCTTGAGCCAATGCCGCTTCAACTTCGAGCATGGTTTTGACGTGATACGCGTCGGTAAAAAATTCAGCAACACGGTCATTGGTGAATGATGCACCGTACAGTTGCGAATCGAGTGGCGAGAAACTAGACATCAAAAAACACCGTCTCGAGTTCGCCTTGCAGGTGAATGTCGAATCGGTAGGTCAATCCGTCCGCACCATCTTCTTGAGTGGCAATCAGTGTCGCACGTCGATCAGGCTCGAGCAAGTTCAACAGCGCATCGTGTGGTTCATCTGCAAAGTAGATTCGGGTCACGAGGTGAATCAGCAACCCTCGCATGAATAATCGAACATTGATGTGTGGCGTGCTGTCTCGAGTTCCAGGTTTGATCGTGCGAAACCAGTACGCGCCATTCGCATCGGTGGGTGAACGTCCGAATCCAAAAAAGTGTGGATCAGCCTGAGCGTGTTCAGGGTCGGATTCGTGATTGAACCGCCCTGATGAATCCGCCTGCCAGATCTCGAGCATCGCGTCCGGTACGGGTTGACCGTCTCCATCAAGCACCCGGCCTCGTAACCAAACTCGTGCGCCTCGAGTCTGGTCATTGACCATGATGTTTTCGCCGCCACGGATCAGTGCGTCGTGAAAAAATGGGCCGACAGTTTGGCTGGCGCTCTGAATCGGTGGAGTTTGAATCGACTTAGTGTTCATCGTCGTCTCCATCACGCTCGAATGGTGTCTCGAGTGCCCCAGCAATCACAATGTCGAACCGATATCCGAGCGCCCATTCGGGTTGGGTCACATCATGGTCGTAAAACGAGATCAATCGCGCTCGAGCCGCCGGGTCAGGAATGCCATTGTAAATCGGATCGAGTGACAGCAGCGGATCGCCGGGAAAGAACATTTGCGTGACCATACGCTCGAGAAAATTCCGACCAAAGACGCTGAAGTGAATGTGCGCGGGTCGCCAAGCGTTGTGGTGGTTGCGCCATGGATACGCGCCGGGCTTGATCGTGGTGAATTGGTACGCGCCGTCGTTATCGGTTAGGACGCGGCCCGCACCAGAGAAATTTGGATCGAGCGGCGTAGGATGCTGGTCACGCAGGTGAATGTAACGGCCCGCCGCATTCGCCTGCCAGACCTCGAGTAGCGCGTTGCGCACGGGTTGACCCCGTTCGTCGAGAACTTGCCCGGTGACGATGATGCGCTCACCCAAAGGTTTGCCATTCTTGATCGCGTTGCGTGTCAGGTCATTGTCGAGTTCACGGACGCTTGAGTGACCGTAAACCGGGCCGGTCAATTCGGACAGGCCGTGCGCGAGTGGCACGAGTGCATGATTTGGTGCACGTTTGATGCTCGAGGTGTACGGCGTGTACAAATGCGGCGGTTGAATTTTCCAATTCAAACTCGGTTTGCTCATGACGCATCATCCTCGAGTCGGTGTTGTTCTTTCAAGATTTTCTTGGCCAGTGCAAATGCGGTGTTCGCGGCTGGCACACCCGCGTAAGCGGCAACGTGCATGAAAACCTCGCGCAATTGTTCTGGCGTGACCCCGGTGTTGATGGTGCTGCGCAGGTGCAATTCGAGTTCGTGTTCGCGGCCCAAGGCGGCCAGAATGCCAATCGTAACGAGGTGGCGCGTCTGGCGCTCGAGGCCGTCTCGCGTCCAGATTCCGCCCCAAACGGTTTCGGTGATGTACTGCTGAAACTCTGTATCGAAATTGTTTGCATTCGCCATGGATCGCTCCACGTGTGCATCGCCGAGCACTTCGCGGCGAACTTTCATGCCGTCATCAAATTTGCTCATGCGTTCACCTCCTCGAGAAAGGCGTTCAAGATTCTGGCGAACGCTTCGGGTTGTTCGATGCACGGAAGATGTCCAGCGTTTTCAATCAATTCGAGTTTTGCCTCGAGCACTTGTGCGAGGTCTTGGCTGAGTGCGACCGGCGTACTCTGATCGTCTTTGCCGCAGAAAACGAGCGTTTTGACTCCAGCATCACGAACTGATTGTGCTGCGTCGTGCAAGGCCGATTCGCGCAGTGCCTCGCAGGTGGCGATATATCCGACAGCCGGTTGACGCTCGAGCATGTTCTGATACCCGCGCACGGTTGCCGCATGTTCGTGCCGAAAATCCGGTCCAAACCAACGCTGCATGATGGCTTCCGAGATATGCTCGAGGCCGTGATCGCGTACCGCTTCGATGCGGGCGTTCCAGAATTCTGCCGTGCCGATCTTCATGCCGGTGTCACAGAAAACCGCAGCGGCGACACGCTCGGGAAAGCGCGAGGCGAACTCGAGGGCAATCTGACCACCGACGGATATCCCGACGATCACGACACGCTCGAGGTTCAGGTGTTCGAGCAAGCCGTGTAGATCATTTGCATGATCAGCAATCGAGTATGGTCCGGGTGGCGCGTCGCTCAGGCCGTGACCACGTTTGTCGTAGCGCAGGCTCGAGTGTTTGAGTGTTGAAACCACATCGTCCCAAATGCGCAAATCGCTGCCGAGCGAATTGATGAACACGACCGGAACGCCAACATTCAACTCGAGTTTGTAGTGGATCGTCAACCCGTCGATGCTGGCAAAATTGCTCACACACCCACCATGTCACGCTCGAGCATCCCGACATAATTCTCGGCGAGCACCTGTGATTGGGCTTGGCTCGAGGCGACCAGATCGAGTTGCGCGAGTTGCAATTTGTGCTCGTAAGGGTCGCTGTGATCGTGACGGTGCAACATTGTGGTCATCCACCACGAGAAGTGTTGCGCCCGCCAAACGCGACGCAGGCAAGTCTCGGAGTATCGCTCAAGTGATTCGCCAGCCCCGGCGTAGTGTTCGGTCAAGGCGCTCGAGAGTACGCGCACGTCGTTGATGGCGAGGTTCATGCCTTTCGCGCCGGTCGGTGGAACAATGTGCGCCGCATCGCCCGCGAGAAACATTTTGCCGTACTGCATCGGTTCGACCACGAAGCTGCGCATGCCGGTGATGCCCTTCTCGAAGATCGGGCCGCTGGTCAATGAAAACCCTGGAGCCTCGAGCCGCAATGCGAGTTCCTCCCAGATGCGTTCATCCGGCCAGTTCTCGAGCGATTCGTCCGGTGCGACCTGAATGTAATTTCTGGAAATTTTGTTCGAGCGCATGCTGTGCAGTCCAA